>DATDNS010000270.1:0-2301 GCA_036518155.1 Bacteroidota bacterium | reverse complement strand
GTTTCTTCTCATGCAATCGGCTGTCGCCGGCCAATTGCAGGTTGTCGCTACCTACGGATACATTGGCGACATCGTTCAACGCATCGGCAAGGATCGCGTAGACGTCGTTACGCTTGCACGGGGCGATTACAACCCGCATGTCATCATTCCCAAGCCATCCTATATTGCGAAGTTGCGGAGAGCGGACCTTCTTATAATCAACGGAGGCCAATTGGAGATCGGATGGCTGCCGCAAATTATCAGGCAATCAAACAATGGTGCCGTGGAGCCCGGCGAAAGAGGCTTTCTCGACCTTTCCATGCACGTGCATCTTATCGACGTTCCGACGAGTGTTTCTCGCGAGCTCGGCGATGTGCACCCGGAAGGTAATCCACATTTCTTCCTTAACCCTGACAATGTCCCCATCATTGCAAAAGCCATAACCGAGCGGTTGAGTGAACTGGACCCCGGCAATCAGACATTTTATGAGGCCAATGACAAGGAATTCGATCTACAGTGGGAGCAGAAGATGAAGGAGTGGGAAGAGAAACTAAAGCCACTCAAAGGTGAAAAAGTGATCGAATATCACAAAATCTTCGACTATTTTCTGAATCGATTTGGCTTTGCGCTTGTGGGCACCATCGAGCCGTTGCCGGGAATTCCGCCGACTACCAAGCATATTGCCGATGTCGAGGAATTGATCAAGCGGGAGGGGGTAAAGTATATTCTGCAAGACGTTTACAACCCGCAGGATGCGTCGCAATATCTGTCGAAGAAGCTTGGCGTGAAGCTCATTATCATGCCACACGACGTCGGATCGGTGAAAGAAGGGGATAATATCTTTAGCGTTTTTGACGAAATCGTAAGGAGACTGACCAATGGCTGATATTCTTCTTTCTGCTTTCGTCCTGTCTGTTGTGCTCCTGGGCATCCATTCCTTTTTCGGACTGGAAATCATTCGGAGAGGAATCATTTTTACCGATCTTGCCATAGGGCAGATGTCCGCTCTCGGGGCGGCCTTATCCATCCTTTTTTTGGATGGGAAATATCTCTATCCGGTCTCTCTTGCATTTGCACTTCTTGCCGGCCTGGTCATTGCCCTGGCATCCAAACGGACATCTTCACACGAAGCATTCATTGGATTACTCTATGCCTTTGGGATATCAGGAGTTTTCATGGTTCTTTCAAAGTCAGCTCACGGAACCGAGATGTTTGATAAACTGATGGCATCGGATATCCTTTTTACTCCCTGGTCCGATATTCTTGAAACAGGTATTGTGTATTCGCTGTTGGGCCTGATTCTCGTTTTCGTGTATCCGCGGATGAAAGGATTTTGGAAAGACACGCTCTTCTTTGTGTCGTTTGCAGCCACCGTAACAAGCTCCGTTCGCCTTGCGGGAGTGCTGATCGTGTTCTCCCTGCTCGTCGCTCCAGCATTCATCGCCATTCGACTGAACAAGTGGAAAATTCTTCTTGTCGCGTGGATTGTGGGGACGGCTGTCAACCTGCTTTCCATCGTTGTTTCGTACAACCTCGACCTCCCAACAGGGTATACGTTGGTTTTCTTTCACGCCTTACTTGCCTTGATTGTTGCATTCGCACTTCCTCCAACGAAGAAGTTGGAGCAAGCACCAAAATAGCGCTCAGATCTTCGCATAGACCCAGGGAGACCATGGTTGAAACACATTTCATGAAGCATATCACGACGACACGACGCAAATGTCATTGATCGGAAAATCAGCAATTGTAACCGGTGGAACGGGCGCGCTCGGAATGGTCGTTCTTCGGCGATTTCTTGACGAAGGGGTCAGAATAACCGCATCGTATCGAGACCCGAAGGAATTAAACAATGTCCCGAGCACCGTCAGATCGCGGATTTCATTTTTTCAGGCAGATGTCACCGATGAGAAAGCTGTTCTGCGCCTCTTTGAAACGGCAGCGAAGACAGACACGCGGCTCGACATCCTTGTCAACACCGTTGGAGGGTTTCTGGGGCGAAAACTGATTCCTGATGTGACGATTGAGGAATGGGATCGCATGATGAACATAAACCTAAGGAGTACGTTTCTTTGCTCAAGGGAAGCGTTAAGACGAATGAAGGACCAGGGCTACGGGAGGGTCATCAACATCTCGGCAATGGTCGGTCTTAATCCAACGGCTGGAAGGTCCGCCTACGCGATATCGAAATCGGCGGTGTCGCTGTTCACTGAAATCGCGGGGCTCGAGCAAAAAGGATCAGGCATTACAGTCAATGCCATTGCTCCAAGTATCATTGACACTGCCGCCAATCGCGAATCGATGCCAGACGAGGATTTTCGCCGA
>DATDNS010000269.1:0-10328 GCA_036518155.1 Bacteroidota bacterium | reverse complement strand
CCTTGCGTTCTCTTGCAAGGAATATGCCATGTCTTCAATGTATGGGCCATGCCTGCCTTCCGGAACATCCGGTTCGGAATCCCTCAGTTTCACCCGGCAGTCGAGCGGGCGCCGATTGTCATTTTTGCATGTTTCAGAACCTATTCCGACTAATGGGAATGGGGACCGACGGTTCTACGGTGTGGCTCCAATTGCTGTTCTCTTGACAAAGCCTTATTATGAGGCCCAAAAATTCTCCAACTATCGGGTCGAAAATGCGAAAACTGAGTTTTGTCATCTTCTTTACGATTGCCCTTTCTGTCTATGCTTTGATCAATTTCTATGTTGCCCTGCGTGCGTGGGAAACGCTCTCATCTCATCCGGGGCTCAGGACCCCTGTCCTCACAATTCTGTGCTTTCTTGCTGCATCATTCGTTGCCGGGCGAATCCTTGAGAGAAGACGAATCACGTGGTTCAGCACCACGCTCGTTTGGATTGGTTCTTTCTGGCTTGCGGCGATGACATATTTCCTCCTGAGCCTTCTCGTCATCGATACCGCGCGACTTTCAAATTTCTTCCTCCCCTGGTTCCCCGCTTTTGTGGTCTCCAACATCGATCTCAGCAAACTGATTGTCGGATCGCTCGTCACGCTCGGGGTCATTGTTGTTGTCATCGGTGGACATCTCAATGCCATTCGCCCGAGGATTAGGACACTTGAACTGGCAATCGCAAAAAAAAGAGGTTCCGCCGGATCCCTGAACATCGTCGCTGCCTCCGATATCCATCTCGGGACGATCATCAGCAAGACGAGGCTGCAGAAGATTGTGAGGATGATGAACGAATTGCGGCCCGATGTTGTGTTGCTACCCGGGGATGTCTTTGATGAAGACATCGGCCCGGTCATCAGACAGAACCTGGGAGAGACGCTGAGGACCATTCAATCGAAGTACGGAGTCTATGCGATAACGGGCAATCACGAGTACATCGGCGGGGAAGAAGCGGCGTGTCAGTATCTCACGGAACACGGAATCACCGTTCTGAGAGACGACTTCGCCAAGATCGACGATATCTGTTATGTCGTCGGCAGAGAAGATATCAGCATTCGTCAATTTACCGGTAAGAGGCGCAAGCCTCTCGAAGAGGTCATGAAATCAATTGACAGAACGTTGCCCGTCATTCTCATGGATCATCAGCCATTTCATCTTGAGGAAGCCGAGCAGAATGGCGTTGACCTGCAACTCTCCGGTCATACTCATCACGGCCAACTCTGGCCGTTCAATTATATCTCATCGAAGATTTTCGAGCTCAGCTGGGGATACAAGAAGAAGGGGAACACGCACATCTACGTTTCGTGTGGAGTTGGAACATGGGGGCCTCCCGTTCGAACAGGGAACACTCCCGAAATCCTCAACATTAGGCTTGCGTTCAACTGAAACTCCGCGGCCAAGGCAGGGATGGTCCGGGACGAAATGGGCTCGCGGGCGGTCTTAGAATGTAACGTTCAGGTTCAAGCCCGGGCCGAACCGGGTGAATCCCGGAGTCAGAGAAAGTTTTGGAGAGTTGTCTTTTCCCTGACCGACGATCGTGAACCGCTCCTGGTGCGACGCAATCATCCCGAAAGAATATCCGAGGAAAATGCCAAGCGGGTAATCGCTGTACCAATGGATTCCGTTGTTGGCCATCCCAACAGCGATAAACGTGCAGAAGAGATATCCGACAGGCCTGATCCACGTTGCTTCAGGATAGTTTTCCGCGACAACGATCACCGTTGCCATGGACGTGCAGATGTGACCCGAAGGAAACGCATCGTAGGCAGGCACGTGCTTGTGATACTGGATTTGATCAGGAAAGAACTTCCAAATCCCCGTGGGGGATGACCGCGTGAAGGGGCTTTCCCGGCCAGTGACGTGTTTGAGTACCTGGACGATTGCGCCCGCCCCGAGGACGACCTCCACAATTTGGCTCCCGGTCCGAAGAGACCGCTGGTCGCCAAACACCAACCCGTACGCCGCGAAGGCGCCTGCAAGTCCGAATTGCGTTCTGCCATCCCCGATTTCAGCCGCGAAATTACTCCAATACGTCGCACGACCGGAGCTTTCAAACAAATGCTTCGACGGTGTATACGTGATGTCGTCTGTGACGAAAAGTGCTGCCGTCAGCCCGGTTACAATAGCCCAATCGCCGATCCGGTCTTGCCGAAACGATGTCTGGGCCCACTGCGACCAATCGCGCGGAATGTTTTGAATGAACGTGTACCATTTGATCCGTTCTTGCACCGGAGATGACTCTGTGCGGGTGCTGTCTGTTGAGGGTCGGACGATGGCAAGAGAAGTCCCGACGCTCTCGCGGGAATTGTCACCGGCCGCCTGCTGACCGAATAGAGCCGGAGAAGGAGTGAACAACGGCAGGAAAACGAAGACAGAAAGGAACCACTTCAGGAACATGTTGTTCAGGTTCCTAGAATGTTGCGTTCAAGGCGAGTCCCACCTGGTCACCGTTCACGACCGGTACGATGGCAACGGGTTTGTCGGAGTGATTGAAGTGGAGTACCAGCTTGGTGCTGAAGTACCCGATAATTCCGCCCACAAAGCAATCACTGAGCCAGTGCGTCCGTTCCATAACACGGCTGATGGCGACTCCCGAAGCAATCGAATAGGAAGCATACGAAACCCACGGAGAATCGTGGTACACCTCCGATAAGGTAGTTGCGGCGGCAAAAACCGTTGCTGTGTGACCCGATGGGAACGCATCAAAATGAGCATAACCACCCTGCTTTCCGGACCCCTGGTTCAAGAGGAAGAACGCCCCATTCCAGCGCCCACCATTCACAGTTGCCGCGCTTGGCCGTTCTCTTCCAAATGTGTGTTTCAGTATTTGTGTGACAATTCCGCTCACAAGGAATGACTCCAGTCCAATCTTGCCGGCCTGAAAAGCCGTCCTGTCATTGCCGATGTAGGAATACGCCAGAAAACCTCCGAAGATCGCCATCGAAGCGCGTCCGTCTCCGAGATTTGTGATAACAGGACTCACGTCCCTGATCGGAGCGTTTGAGAGCTTCCAATCATAGAGCGCATTATAAGTTCGTTGGTCGGTTTTGATGAGGATTGCCGTGATCGCAAGCGCGCCGCCGACATACATTGCCGGTTCAAGGCTCGAAGTAGTCGATTCATCCTGATGAGGTGCATCGGCATCCCCAGTCGGTTCAAGTTCCGCAGGCCGGTCGCGTGGAACCAGGAAGTCAACCGTTTCATCTTCCAGCGAATGGCGCACGGGACTCAGCGCGAACGGGAATTGCACGCCCACACGATTCAGGGTTATGGAGGTGAGACTCCTGTCGAAGGATTGTCGAGCGACATTCTTTGAGGCCTGAGGATCGTTGGGAGCGCCGGCAAATACTGCTGAAGAGAAGAGGCACGCCGATCCGAGAATGACCAAGGATTTCACTTTCCACCCGGACGTTATTGGCGGATAATGTATCATATTGTTTTTGGATTCAAAAGCATTTTCTTCTCGGCAGCGTATGACACCGGTCGGGGATGAACCTGCCCCAAAATCCTGCACGAATTCATCAATTGGCACATTCCTGCCGTGCGTTCTAAGATGGTTTGTTCTTGGGGGTCAGCGGAGTGTGTTCAGAATCCCGTCGCGTAACAACTACGTTACCAGTATAACCCAAACGGATACGCAATAAGTTCCGTTTGGTCGCGTCCGAAATCGAGCCGCCGGGTGGGCAAAGCCGGGTATTTTCACGAGGGAACGCGAAGAACCCTGTTTGCGAACAATTGCGCAAGCCAGGAAAACCTGGACGCCAATGAGACAAAGGATTCGACAATACGGGTATTTCTCAGGGCCGGAGAAACGACCTGATTGACGAAGAATTTCCCGCTGCCCCCGATTTCATACGGAATACGTTTGTGATACGTAGCGAGAATCCGACAGGCCGCGCGGTAGCCGTCTTCAAGGGCAAAAGCAATTCCTTCGCCCGTGAAGGGCTCGACGGTCTGATGTGCATCTCCAATCAGGAACAACCTGGACTGATGCCATTCACGACGCACCGGGTCCACAGGAAAAGCGGAGAGCAAATTTCCCCGCGGCATCAGTTCGAGCCCCATCTGTCGGAGTAATGGATTGTTGTGCGCCGCCCCCTGAAGGAATCCGGGAAAATCAGAGCGCACCATCTGTCCCAAGGCCTTATCGGCAACCAATGCAATGTTTGATGTCTGGTCATCCACGTTCACGACCCCCAAATAACCGTTGCCAAGCGTGAAGAGTTGAACTTCCGATCTCAAGGAAGGCTGAAAACGGGCGTGCCATTGAAAACCAACTCGTTTTTGTGAATCCGAACCGTATTGTCCAATCGTCCTTGCTCCGACCATGTGCGCAACGGCAGAATTTCTTCCGTCTGCACCCACGAGTACATCGCACGTAAAGCGCGTGCTTCCCTGTCTGTTTCGGACGGAGACATTCCAGGGGGTAGCGGGCGTGATATCGACAACGCGGGTCTCCTGGAGAATTGTTGCGCCCTTTCGTCCGGCACGATCCAGAAGAATACTATCGAGGACGCTGCGTCTCAGAGAAAAGAAGGGAGTCGATGACGGTGGATCCAGCGCAACGACGAAATTCTCGCCGGCAACGTTCGCAACGCGCACCGACTTGAGAGACTGCAAGTGCTGTGTACGGAGCATTTCCGATACCCCGAGCAAATCAAAGTATTGCCATGCCCTGGGATTGATGCAGTCGCCGCATATTTTGTCCCGGGGAAAGTTTGCTTTGTCGAGGAGGAGAACGTTTAATCCGCGTTCAGAAAGCAATGATGCACAGGTCGATCCCGCGGGACCTGCCCCGACGACAATAATGTCGACGTGTGTCGAAGCACTCATTAAATGCAATTCATTCTAAGGACCGAAATATATCGGAATGGCGGGGAAACGTCCGCAGGAGATATCGTATGAACGGAGCTCCCGGCCTTCATCAATGTTCTGCCACGAGGACAAGCCTGAACATGGGGTGTCTGAAAATATGCGAATCCCTGACGCCGGAGTCTCGCGCCATTCCCTGTAGTTCCTCGGGCGTGAACGCCCGGAGTACGGAAACATAAGAGTCATTGAGCGTCATCGGGTTCCGTGTTGTCAGGTGAGTGTAGATCCACGCCGTCCAGGCAGCCGGCCAACTCCGGTCCAAATCATTGACCACGAATCCAACGCGACTCACCTCGTTCATCGTGCGCAAAATGCGAACAGCATCCTCGCGGGAAAAGTGATGGATCGCGAGGGAGCAAAGTGCAATATCAAAGCTCCCGGGAGAGTAATGAATCGAACGAACATCGCCCTGTTCAAGTCGAATTTCGGGGAATTGCTTCGTCCGGTCGCGCGCAATCGAGAGTGTCAGCGGACTGCGTTCTATCGCCGTGATTTCAATCGGTCTGCCGAGCTTCCGAGCCATCGTAACCAGTGAGATAGGTTGGTCGGCGGAACCGGTGGCAAGGTCGAGAATCCTGACCGGCTTATGATCTTCCATTTTTGACAACAGGCCACCCACGTGTTGTCGAACTGCGCGAAGTCCGCCGAAATACTTGTTGATGATCCGCAAATTTCCGTGGTCCTGACTCAGGATCCTCGGGTCCGGATTTGGAACGTCCATCAATTCCGGTGTCTCAGGATTGAATCTGCGAGGCGGAACGAGGAAGGTCATTGTCCGTCCAGTGGTGTTCTTCTTTCGGTTGATGATTGACCTTTCATCGACAAACAGTCGAACCTGTGTTGATTTCTTCTCATTTCTTCATAACTTGCCCGCACCCACGTACAACATCAAGAGTTGGACAATGGTTCTCAAACCGCCGCGTCTTCGCACCGGTGACCTTATTGGCCTCGTTTCCCCGGCGAGTGCCCCTTCCTCGGCAGAAATGGTTGAACGAGGAGTCCGTTACCTGGAGCATCTTGGTTACGGTGTCAAAGTAGGAAACCACGCTGCCGACGTTCACGGTTATCTTGCCGGCACGGACGATCAACGTGCTGCAGACTTCAACGAAATGATCCGGGATAAAACTGTTCGGGCAATTTTTGCCATCAGGGGCGGCTACGGCACACCGCGTTTGTTACGGCTCATTGACTACCAAGGGCTCAAGCGTTCCCCCAAGATCATTGTTGGGTACAGTGACATCACAGCTCTCCAGCTCGCGATTTTTCAGAAGACCAGGCTGGTGACATTTTCCGGACCCATGGCCGGAGTTGAGATGGCGGAGAACATTGATCACTTTACGGAAGAGCATTTCTGGCGCCTGGTCACTTCGAAATCCAGGATTGGCAAGATGTTGAACCCGCCGGAGGAACCGCTGAGAATCTTGCGTGCAGGGAAAGGAAACGGGAAAATGCTGGGGGGGAACATGGCAACGGCTCTATCCCTGTTGAGAACGCCGTATGCACCCGACCTCAAAGGGTCAATTCTTGTCGTGGAAGATGTGGACGAAGCTCCGCATCGTGTCGACCGGATGTTTACACAGCTGAGGAACGCGGGGGTGCTTGAAACGATTGCCGGTCTGGTTTTCGGAAAGTTTACCGATTGTGTACCAAGTGATCCCTCGAAACCGTATCTGACAATCGATCAGGTTCTCGAGAGTGTCGCTCAACGATGCGCGTGTCCCGTCATCGCCAATTTCCAGTATGGACACGTACCCAGGAAACTCACGATTCCGTTCGGGCTTAGAACGAGACTGGATGGAACGAAAGGGTTTGTTGAAGTTCTGGAGAGCGCTGTCTCCTGAGAGGGATTCTGCGTTGGAGTCGCCAATTCCTTGTGCATCCATTGTGCCGACACCTGCCGATCGCAACGATCTTGTTCAGGGCAGGATCTTCTGCTCCCCGACCTTCATGACATAGATTCTCTTCTGCAATCCCTGATCCGCCACAATCTTGTCCAGTTCATTCTGTGCAAAAGTGATCTGAGGTTCAAGTCCCTGGCGGTACGTAAGATGGTGGATTGGAATCATCAATTTTGCGTGCAGTTCTTCGAAGGCGCGCACGGCCATCGGCGGATCCAGATGAACCCGGCTCATCATTTCTCGCGGCTCAATAGGCGCAATCGGGAGAAGAGCGACATCAATGGAGAATCGCTGGCCGATTTCTGCAAACAGGCTGTCCTTATAACCGGTATCTCCTGCGAAGTAGACTGTTTTGTCTCCATACTGGATGACGTATCCCGTATAGCCCAGGCCGTCAGTCCAGAGAATATCGAATCCGTACCGACCGCCGAAATGCTTTGCAGGCACGGCGGTAATGCGAACACCATTCTCCTCCAGCACATCCCACGATTTCAGTTCTCTCGTTTCCTGAAATCCAAATTCGGGAGTGTATTCCGCCGCGCCGTACGGAATGAGAAGCTTTCCCTGTTTCGGAAGATCGCTGAGACTTCCATAATCCAGGTGGTCGAAATGCGTATGAGAGATGAGGACGTAATCAACCCTTGAAAGCGCAGCGGGGTCGATGCCCGGCTCGACAGCGCGATGCGCCAGCATGCCGACCGTGTGCGTCAACGACGGGTCGGTGAGGAATACTTTGTCGTGGATCTGGATCAGGACGCTTGCGTGTCCGATCCACAAGATCGAAAGCCCAACATCAGGAAGAATCGGATTGGCAACTTTCGCGGGAACGGGCTGCTCCGGCTCGGCTTCCTGCTCGACCGTGCGCACAATAAAGCGCGGAAGGAATGAATTACCGCATCCATCCAGGGATAGCATTCCAACGGTCAAAACGACAAAAAAGTGTCGTTGCGTCATGGAATCAGAAGAACCTTAACTCGAGCGAAGTCATCCAGATCCTGTCTTGCGGCGCGTACTTCGTGTTCCAGTGGACAAAACCGAACAGGGTGGAGATGCCCGCCACGGCAAATCCGGTATTCTTGTTGTTGAAGCGGTAGACGGCGCCGCCGACGTTGAGGCCGAGATATTCTCCCATTTCAATCAGAGGAAGATGGCCGAGCAGCTGGCCGGACCAGCCAACATGCGTCGATCCGATCGATGACGGATAGATCTGGCCTGTGATGTTGAGTTCAATCGATCCCGCAAATCGTTCGGGCGGGTTCACAAAAAAGAAATGCCACGGGGGGTCGAGCTTTGTCATCCCGAATGAGTAGAGGACCGGAGTTGCCCTCCACTCGAAAGCGAAATTTGTCTGAGCCGGGAATACCGTCCAGCTGAAACTCGGGACCGCCTGGAGGATAAGCCAGGTTTTGATTTTCGAGTTGACAGACGTTGAATCCTGGCTGCGAAGTCCGGCGGGACAAGCGATGAGCAGCAGAGTGATGGTTATGTATGCTCCCGGTTTCATACTGTCAGATTCTTAACGCAGGAAAAGACACTGTTTGTTCCAGGCCCGAATCCAATTTCCGACTGTGAAGCGGCATCGCGGAAATTCGCGGCTCCTGCTCAATTAGGGATCCAGATCTTTCCGGCCTTGATGACTTCAACGTGCATCCCAAGCGAAAGCGGCTGGGGAGACTTCGTGAAGAAAATCAATCCTTTGTACGAAGTGAGGTATTGGTAATTCTTTGCGAACAATCCACCTTCTGCAACGACAACCAGGGGATTGCCGGCTTTTGAGAGGATCGCAGAAAAGGATTCGGGTTCGACACGGACGATCGCGCCCGACGCCCTGATGGCGTTGGCGATTGCAGCGGCAACCGCCGCGGTCTCAGCTCCGTACGTCATTGTTCGTTCCTCCTTCCAGAACATGGGCAGGGAAAACGAAAGGGCGAGGATAATACCCCGCCCTGTCGCTTCATTTCTTCATCGATCGTTCTTTACAGCGCTATGGAGCAATCTTGCCAGACTCGAGTTCTTTTGCAAGCCGGTCGGCTTTGTAGATCTTCTTGATGCCTTCCAGCAGTGCGGACGAATGGACGGAGACCGTCCGGTTTTTCTCTTCCGTAAAGATAAAGTCGCCGGGCAGACTCTCGATATTGCCGTCGAATATCAAGCCGACCACCTCAAGATCCTTGTTCACCATCGGGCTGCCTGAGTTTCCTCCGATGATGTCATTCGTCGAAACGAAGTTGAACGGCGTGCTGAGGTTGAAGTCCGCCGGTGGGTTCTTCCAGCGGTCGGGCACTTCAAACGGTTCTTTTTTGCCGAACGAGTAGTACCGGTCGTACAAACCATAGAACGTCGTGAACGGCGGTGCTATGGTACCGTTGTATTCGTAACCTTTCACCACTCCGTCCGCAATCCGGAGGGTGAAGGTCGCATCGGGCGGGATTGTCGTGCCGTAAGCCTCGTAGATTGCTTTGCCGAGGAGCTGCATCTTGCCCGCTTCCTTCGACAGAATCTCATTGTAACTGTCGCGAACCTGTTTCGCCTCCGCATAGGTCTTCACGACAAAGGCGATGAACGGATCGGTTGAGTTGAGGATGTCGTCGCCGCTTCCGTTCATCAGTGCTGTGACCTTCTCCTTGTTGGCCAGGATGGAAGAATCCCACAGCTCGTTCGCCGCCTGTGCAACCGTTCGGCCGCCCATCAGGGAATTGAACTGTTGATTCCGGTCGCCGAATGCTTTCTGCATGTTGGTCAACTGGATCACAAGCATGTCTTTGTCAATTTCGGGCAAGAGTTCTTCGGGGAACAGCCGCGCCTTTGTCTTCTCGACGGCCGCGCCTTTGTATCGTGGTTCCCGCTCAGCTTCTGGCAATTTCATCTGCTTTGCGTACTCGACAAGGTTCGAAGCAACGCCGAAGAGGGCGGACCGGCCCAACCCGTTGAATGCATACGCGTTGACTTCCCAGAAGAGCTTTGTGCGCTGGTTCTCCGAATTTGCAATCTCTTCCCACACGCTCCCGTATTTCACCTTCAATTCCGGCTTGCTGTCGATCGCGTTCTTGAAATTCTTCTCGAAATCCTTCTTGCGGGCCATCAGATATCCGTCGCGCAGACCGTCAAGCCTGCCGCCATAACTCTTGCGGGCATTGGCATAGCCGAATATCTGCGTTTGATATTTCAGGCGTGTCTCAGGATGCCTGGCAACGTACTTCTCATACACGCCCTCAGATTGTCTCAAAAGGTTCATCGTGAGAGGATACGTGTAGTCCCGGTTGAATTCGAGCCGGGCGACCGTCTGCAACCTGCTGGTCGATCCGGGGTTGCCGATGACGAACACTGCTTCGCCTTCCGCCGCACCATTCTTGCTGAACTTGAAGAAATTGCTTGTCTTGAGGGGTTTGCCGTTCTCGTAGACACGGAAGAATGAGCAGTCAAAATCGTAGCGGGGGTAGGTGAAATTGTCCGGGTCACCGCCAAAGAATGCAGCCGCTTCTTCCGGGGCGAAGACGAGCCGAACATCGGTGTATCGTTTGTAGCCGTACAC
>DATDNS010000268.1:0-5272 GCA_036518155.1 Bacteroidota bacterium | reverse complement strand
AGGTAAACCGGGGTGTAGATGGCGAGGAGATAAGCAGCGATCGTCGCCATCACGAGGATACCCAGCGCGGCAGAGGCAAGCCACAGTGCCGGTTTGACTCCGTATTTGACTGGAAGCGTCATTGCGCCTTCCTTCCTGTCTCCTTCGACGTCCTCGATATCCTTGATGATTTCCCGCGCGACGTTAACCAGGAAGGCAAAAATTGCCGGCATGATTGCACGTTCCGGATTGTCCACGACAACCGCGCCGTACACGAACGCCATGCCTGTCATCAGTCCCACAACAAGATTGCCAATCACGCTTGTTCTCTTGAATACCGCGCTGTACCAATACAGAATGAACACAGCGGACAGAACGATCCCGAGGGCGTACATATTCAGGACAGTGTTCAACGCTACGGCGATGACCGACAACACGAGCCACAACATCCAGGCCTCTCTTGTTGTCACATCCCCCCTCGGAATCGGGCGGGATGGTTTGTTCGTCAGATCGATGGCGACGTCAAAATAGTCGTTGATCGCGTTTGCACCGGCTGCGACAAGTCCACCTGTGACCGAAGCGGCGACGACCGCCGGCCACTGACCAAGTCTCGCACCTGCAAGCGCCGCCGCCGCCGGAATTGACACCAGTGTAATCGCGACGTTAACCGGTCGGGTTAAGTCGAAGAGGGCTTTGAGCTTCTTAGAAGGCATTGACCAGTCGAAGATGAAGTTTGGCGGTGCTGAAGGTATCCCCTTCACCGAATCCAATGCTGACACCGATAAGTCCCAACGAAGTATCCAACCTGATGCCGACGCCGTAACCAGCCTTTGTCAGTTCAGAGCCCCGGAGTCCCGCAAGCGGTTGACCCGGAGTGACGATATACGCTGCATCGGTAAAACCGAAAAGGAATGACCTGCGAGAAACCATGAACCGATACTCAACATTTGTCCACACCAATCGCGATCCCAGGAATTGCCCTTCCCTGTATCCTCTGAGACTATTCGCACCGCCAAGACGAAAGAGATCTCCCAATTCGATAAACCCTGAACGATAATCCTGGATATGCAGGTCGGCGGCGGCGACTTGGCCGGTGAATGTCTCGACATAATAGGCAAGTTCCATAAGAATTCGCTGGGTACTGTTCCGGGACGACGGCGAAGAGGAAATGGAGGAGGCGCTCTTCGACCCGATATCGTATTCCGACGAATAGAACAGACCAGAGATTGGAGTAACGGGATCACTCCGCGTGTCGTACTTGACCGAAACGCCCGCACTTGTCTCCTGACTCTCTGCCAGGATGCTCCTCCCAAACGATTCAGAAGGGATGACATTGGTCCGGGAGAAGACACCTCCGACCGACAGCTGATCATTCAAAGACAAATCGACCGCCAGTGTGAAGGTTCTGCGAACATACGTAGAGTCCTGAATTCTCTGGACAAACCCGATGTCGCCGTTAAGAGGATACGAGGCAATCCACGGCTCATAGTACTCAAGGGCGATCTCCTGCGTGCTCTGCGTCTCGCGGTTCCAGCGTGCAGAAAATCGACGGCCGGTTCCAAAGAGATTCCGAAACTGCAGATCGACGAGACCGGTAACATAGCCGGATTCCCCTTGTTTCGGTGATGGAACGTATCCGACGATACCATCAAAACGGTTTGGATTGCCCTCCGTGACTTTGACCAGCAACGCGCCTTCCCCCTTCTCATTCAGGAAGAACTCCGGCGCTGTAACCGACGAAAACAGCTGCAGTCTCTCGAGACGACGCCTGATCTTCGACGAGAGCTCGTCGCTATAGACATCATCCACACGAAGTCGGGCCTCCCGTGTCACGACCGACGCACGTGTCGTCGTGTTCCCTTCGACACGAAGTTCCTTCAAACTCACGTGCCTTCCTTCGGTAATTTTGTAGACGAACCTGGCAAGTTCCTTCCCCGCATTCGAATGCAACTCCACATCCGAGACCGAGACTGCCGCAAACGGGAATCCGGCTTCCTCGTATTTCCTGAGAATCGCACCGGCTCCGGCTTCAATCTCAGACTGGACGAACGGAGAACCTTCTTTGAACATCAGGCTCGGCCTCAGGACGCCATCGGTAAGCGCGGAATCGCCTTCGAAGACGATCGTATCGATCAATGCCTGTTTCCCCTCATCGACGTAGACAATCAGGTTGGTTTTGCCGGCAAGCGTTTGAGTGGAGACTGAGTCGACTCGACCAAAGAGGTATCCTTCATTGCGGAATTTTGCTATCAATCTGTCAAGATCAGTGTTGAGTCGTTCCGCAGAGAAGGGGTCTCCCGGCTTTGTGCCAAATCCCGCGAGCAGTTCATTCGGTGAAAACACCGATACACCCCTGACGTCCACAGTGCCGACCGTCGTTATCTCCTGCGCGCCAAGATGTGGAACGAAACACAGTACGACGGTGAGGTGCAGAGCACAAAAGAAAAAGCCAGTTGAACCGTTGTTCATCCTGGCTTTTCTCGACACACGGAACACCCCGACCCTATCGAAGACCTCTGAAGAGATCAGCCGTCGGATTTTGTAACCTGTAGTCACCAAAACCGCTGTAGTCGACAAACACGCATTCACGATTCAGTTGATAATAGTACCATACCTCATACGGCTTGGTATCCATTTCAAACGGATGGCGTTCAATATTTTCGGGAGGTCCAAGGCGAATGTAGACCATGCCCATGTCCGTTTTCCACCCTTCCGTGTAGCGTGTGAACGCCTTGTTGGCATAATCCACGCGGCGGTAGTATTCTTCCATCAATGCATTCCGGTCCGACGAGGGATCAGGGTTCCGCTTGTTCCAGAATTCGAGAAATCGTTTCCGTTTTTCATCGTCAGTTGTTCCGGCCTCAATGTAATCGATCTCTTCGCTTTTTGCCACATATCTCAATTCATCGACAGCTTTCTCGATGCTCGAGATCGTCATTGGCATATCCGACCAATGGATGGAAAACCTGCGCGATGTCGTGGCTTTTAGGTCGGGATTCGAACCGGAACGCGCATTGTACCCGTCTACGACGACAGTGTACTGGCCAGCCGGGAACATCGTGCTGTCGACTTTTATGAAAATCTGCAGTTTGCTTTCAGAGGGAGGTTCCGCCTCATCCTTTTTCCAGACTTCTTTCTTCGCGGAATTGAAGATATGACAGACAAGAAACAACGAGTCTACCGGACTGATGTGATAAGCCTCGAAAAAGAGATAGAACCCGTCGGTCTGACGCGGGAAACTTGCAGCGACATTGGGAATGATTCCCGTCTTATCGCCCGCCTTGGTCAGCTTGTTCACAAGCATGATGTCGCTGAAACTCAGCTCGTCCTTCCCAAAATCCGTGACCCGTATGGTGCCGTGGAGGTTTGTCCGCTTTTGGATCTCCGGTTCATAAATCTGGACGCTGATTTCGAAATCCCCGGGTGTGACGTTGATCTGTTGGTGCGTGAGACTGTTGTGCTTGTCGGAACTTGTTTCGGAGAAATCCTTGACCGACACTTCGTTGTTCCAACTGCGCTGGTCGACAAGTTGTTTATCGCGCGTCAGAAGCTGGACAGTTTCTTCAAAGCTTGCAACGTATTCGTTTCCAATCTTCACAAAATGAAGTTCCCGGTACGGCACTTCGACATAGACATCGATCCTTGATTTGCCGGGCTGATCGGAACTTACCGCAATCACATCGTAATAAAAATTGGTATCGAACCGTGGGCCCGCCCGGCTGAACTCAACCTGAGACACTGTTACGCTTCCCGGGGACAAAAGAACGCCCCAGAGGATGAATGCCAGCCTTTTCTTCGATATGTAACCAAGAGTGTTCACGACTGATCCACGTGTCACCGTCCAATGGCGTCAAACAAGCGTCGCGTACAGGTCATATTCAGTTGACCCGGTAATTTTCACTTTATAGAAATTGCCGATCACGATTTCTTTCGTTGACTCGACGAATACTTCCTGGTCAATTTCCGGGGCGTCCCACTCAGTCCTGCCGACATAGAGTCCGTCCTCTTTCCGGTCAATGAGAACTTTCACACGCGACCCGACGCTTGTTTCATTCCTCGATTCCGAAATCTTTCTCTGAAGTTCCATCAGAACTCCACGTCGTTCTTCCTTCACTTCTGCAGGAATCGGATCGCCAAGAGGATACGCACCGGTACCGTCTTCCTGCGAATACGTGAAGATACCAAGCCGGTGGAACTGCATTTCCTCAACAAAATCGTACAACAATTGGAAGTCCTTGTCTGTTTCACCCGGATAACCTACGATGAGCGTTGTCCGCAACGCTATTGAGGGTATTGTGTTGCGGATCACCCCAAGCAGTTCCCGTGTCGCCCGGCCGGAAATGCCCCGGCGCATCGATTTCAGAACCGAATCCGAAATATGCTGCACGGGAATATCCAGATAACGGCAAATCCTGGGATTCTCCCGAACAACGTTCAGGACGTTCAGCGGGAATTTCGATGGATAGGCATACATCAGGCGGATCCATTCGATGCCGTCAATCCCTGCGAGCGAGAGAAGAAGGCTGTCGAGACGGCGTTCACCGTAGAGGTCGAGTCCGTAGTACGTGCTGTCCTGTGCGATCAGGATCAGCTCTTTCACCCCGTGCGACGCGAGGAATTTCGCTTCTGCAATCACCTCTTCGGTCCGTTTGGAACGATGCTTGCCGCGCATGATCGGTATGGCGCAAAAGGAGCACGGATTGTCACAACCTTCCGAAATCTTCAGAAACGCATAGTGATTGGGAGTGCTGATGACCCGTTCGCCGAGAAGGTCCCTTTTGAAATCACCCCCGAGTTCCTCAACCACATTCTGAATGTGATTCGACCCAAAAAAGACATCCACGTCGGGAATTTCTTTCCGCAACTCGTCCATGTAACGATCCGAGAGGCAGCCCATCACGACGATTTTCTTCAGTTGGCCATTTTTCTTGCGCTCGACGGCTTCGAGGATTGCATCGATGGATTCCTGCTTTGCCGCTTCGATGAAGCCGCACGTGTTGATGACAACCGTGTCAGCCTCTTCAACATCCCCAGTCAGCGCGGCGTTGTTCAACTTAAGCTGACCGAGGAGTGCTTCACTGTCCACGAGGTTTTTGGAACAACCCATCGTCACCACATTGATTTTTGCTTTGCCCGTCACTCCCGTCGCCTCCGTCCGTTTCTCAAGAGAGAACAACAAAATCGATGTAAAGATACACAATCGGGGATACAAATACCAAGCTGTCAAATCGGTCGTACACACCGCCGTGGCCCGGGATAATGGAGGATGAATCCTTGACGCCTGCATCCCGTT
>DATDNS010000267.1:0-4199 GCA_036518155.1 Bacteroidota bacterium | reverse complement strand
TGACGGCCGTCGTCGCGGACGGCGGCTGTCAGGGTGATCGTGCTTACTTCGTTTCTTTTCCCCTGCTCGTTTTCAGCCAATCGTTGTAAATTGATTGTTGCAGCTCGGTAGGATGATCAACCTGCGTGACCGAGTAGTTCGGCACTTCCTGGTTCCTCAACGTCACGTCGAACTCGCGGAGCACATTGTTGCGGAATACCGTCAGCTTCACGGTGTCTCCTGCCTTCATTTCCGCAACGCGGGTCGTCAGGTCGTTCGTTCGGACCTTGTATCCGTTCATTGCCAGAACCTCATCGTTCACATCGAGTCCCGCATCGTACGCTGGCGAGCCGGCCACAACACCGTAGACGCGTGTCTGGTTGTCCTGGTCGTAGGTCGATATTCCAAGCCACGGCTTGGGGTCGGCATCCTTCGTTTCAAGCTGAAGTCCGGCATAGCCGAGAAACTGTTCCCACGGTATCGGCGTCGTTCCGTGCACATAATCATGAAAGAACTGCTGCAAACTGCTCCCGGCCATCTCTTCGGAGACTTTCTGCAGGTCGTCGACGGTATATCCTTTGCCAAGAGGAAATCGTTCGAACATCGTTCGCATAACGTCGTCCAGCGAGTGCTTGTTCTTGCTTGACTGCCGGATCTGCAAGTCGAGGAGAAGGCTGACGTGGGATCCCTTGTCGTAATAGTCGCTTTCGGCATTGTACGAATTCTGGCGGCCGCGCCAGTACTTCACCCACGCGTCGAAGCTCGATTCGATGACCGACTGGACCCTGTTGCCCGGTCTCATTCTGTCACCCTGGGCTCCCTTCGCAATGTCGTTCAGAAAGTCCTGGGGGGTCATGAACCCCAGGCGCAACAGCATCAGTTCGCCGTAGTACGAAGTCGTCCCTTCGGCAATCCACAACTCCCTGACATAGTCTTCTTTTGTATAGTCGTACGGGGTAATTCCTTTTGGCCGAAGCTGTTTCACGTTCCACGTGTGAAAGTATTCGTGCGACACAAGCCCCAGAAAGCTTCTGTACGCATCCGGACCCTTGAAGCCGAACGGCCCGCGCTGCATGATGGTCGAGTTGATGTGCTCGGTCCCGCCCCCCGCGTTGGGCTGAACCTCGAGCATGAAGATGTAGCGTTTGTACGGAAGCCTTCCCCAGAACTCTTTGTTCGCTTCCACAAGTTTTGTGAGGTCCGGGATCATTTTCTTTTCGTCCCAATTCCCCTTTCCCGCGATCATCAGGTCGTGAGGCACCCCATCGACGTCGAACAGGAAATCGTTTTGATTGCCGATTTCGATCGGACAGTCTGCAAAGTATTCGTAGTTGGGCGCCGTGAACGTGTTCTGTTTGCCGTCGGGATGATCGAGCCCTGTCGTGACGTGCCAGTTGCCGAACGGGATAACGGTCAGGGCGACCGGTTCGTTGAGACGGTTCTTCACAAACATAAACGTTGTCGCCGGATCGACGAAGGCGTGTTCATCGTTCAGGCCGCGGGTTCGGTCGCCGAACTCGTTTGCATAGACCAGGTAGCGGGCTGTCACAGCCGAAGCGTTCCCGCGTTGAATCCGCCAGGTTTCCTTGTCGACCTTCGACCATGCAAGCGGCCTGCCGTTTTCATCGACGACGGAAAACTCCTGCACTCCGCCGGAAAAATCGAAGATCATATACCGTCCGCTTCTCCACGCCGGCATTATCAAATCGAGCTCCTTGTCAGAATGGGGAAGTCGTTCGACAGTTACCCCGACCTCAAACAGGTGTGTGTACGGCTTGGACATTCCAAGCGTATAACGGATCGAAGCTTGCTGGGCGGTTGCCATGGCGGTAACGAAAAGAAGTGAAACAATAATGGTGTGGTTCCTCATCTCTGCTTCCTCCCTGCGACGTGAACGACGATCGGTGAAAAGAAGATGGTATTCGGATTCTTTCGATGCTCAAGCCAGTCCTGCAGCATCGCATCCGCCTCCTCTTTCGAACAATCACCCTTTTCCGCCATCAGCGGGAGATGCGGTACAAAGAAGCGATGGGCCCACTCAATGATGGCGCTGTCCGGCCCCCCGGCTAGTTGGGTCGGCGTAAATTCGATCATCCTCAACCCGTTTGCCCGCATCAACTCGGGGAGCCTTCCGGTAACGTACGGGTCTCCGCCGCCGGACCGGTAGTACTTGCGCACAACATCCGCCGCCCGGTCGAACGCACCCCCCCGGGGATAGATTGAAAGCCCTTCATACCAGTAGTCCATAACTGCGAGAATGCCCCCTATTTTGAGTGATCGAATGAGGGGGAGAAGAAACTTTGCGGGGTCCGGCACAAAGGCTATGACCCAGCGGACGATAATAAGGTTGTAATGATTTTCCGGAAGGGGCGTGGTTTCTGCGGTACCAACAATCGCTTCGATGTTTCTCCAGCGCCGACGCTGGCACTCTTTCCCAAGCCATTCCAGATAGAATTCCGAAGGTTCAAGCGCGGTCACTGCTCCCTGTGCGCCAACACGGAGGCGCAGGTCCAGGGAAATGAAGCCCGGTCCCGCTCCAACGTCAAGACATTTCCAACCTTTCCGGATGTTCAGCCGGTTGAGGAATGAATCGGTGTTTTCTTTCCAGACTCCGTGCTGAAACCGGAGCCGCTCGAATTCGGTTTCGTTGACACCCAGGAGATATTCTTTATCTTTGCTCATTCCGGATCCGGTTGATCCAACGGTCGATTTTCCAGTAGGAAATATTTGCCGTCAATGTACGAGTGTTTCCCAGAAAGGCAAATTCGGTTGCGAAGTTGCCGCGGGGAACAAAAAAGCCGTCCTCTATCGCCCGGATAGATGACGGCTTGTATGCGTCACAACGATGATTTCGCCCAATTCATTCAGGGCGACGGATGGTTTTGGCTATCCGATTGCTTTTCCTTTCGCCATTTCTTCAAGTCTTGCGATCCGGTCTTCGATCGGAGGATGGGTGCTGAACATGTTCATGAACGCTTTTCCGCTCAGCGGATTGATGATGAACATGTGTGCTGTTGCCGGCGTGGCCTTCATCGGAATTTCATTCTTTGCAGTTTCAAGCCGACGGAGAGCGTGGGCGAGAGCCATGGGGTCGCCGGAAATCTCTGCGCCTCCTTTATCTGCGTCGTACTCGCGTGACCGCGATATCGCCATCTGAACCATCATCGCCGCCAGGGGCGCCACGATGATCATGACGAGGGCTGCGATCGGGTTGCTTCCTTCGTCGTCGCGGGAACTCCTCCCCCCGAACCCTCCAAAAATCATCGCCCACTGGGCCATATTTGCCAGCATGGTAATGGCGCCGGCCATAGTCGCCGCGATTGAGGAGATCAGGATGTCGCGGTGCTTCACGTGGGCAAGTTCGTGCGCAATGACGCCGCGAATCTCGTTCTTCGGCATCAACTGCATGATTCCTTCCGTAACCGCAACGGCTGCGTGCTGGGGGTCCCTGCCGGTTGCAAAGGCGTTGGGTTGCTCGCTTTGGATCATATAGATCCGCGGCATCGGAAGGCCGGCGCGGGTTGTCAGGTCCTGTACAATTTCAAAAATCGGCGGATTCTGTTCTCTCGTGATTTCCTTTGCGCCATACATGGCGAGAACGATTTTGTCGCTGAACCAGTACGAACCGAAATTCATCGCGAGCGCGATGACAAACGCAAACATCATCCCGTTGTTGCCCCCGATCAGACTCCCTGCGAAGACGAGCAACACGGTTAGTACGGTCATTAAGAGCGTAGTTTTCAACGTATTCATCAAACTTCCTCCGGTTTCATGGTTTGCTTGATAGTCAAATCACCGCTTTCGCGGCGGCCGCGCAGAGAGCGCTGCCGACAATAAAACATCCGGTGCGAGCCTCTTCGTTCCCCCCGCCGGTTCGTTCTGAAGCCGGCTTGATCATGCCTGCGATCATCTGCAACGACACCGTGCCGCTCTCACGGGTTGTTTCGATCTTGACGAATTTCGGATTGAGAATGTTCCTCTTCCTTGTTACCTTAGGAACAACATCGACTCTCTCTCCATACTCTCGCATGTCAAAAAAAGGGCGCCAGCCGGACGATCGGGCCTCCAGGCCCAGGCGGTCAACGAACAAGCCGTTCATAGCGGGTGCGGTCTTTATCGCGGCTCTCTTCGTCATTTACGTCGTCGGAAAGAATCTTCAAACGGAGAAGCTTGAACCCGCACCCCAGTCCGCCGTCCAGCCGGTGGTCCGGTCCGCGGTC
>DATDNS010000266.1:0-2911 GCA_036518155.1 Bacteroidota bacterium | reverse complement strand
CACATGTCACGAGTTTTCGAGGTTAACGAGGTACGGAAGACTGGCGTCAATGCCCGTAAGTGTTTGAAAACTTGGAGCGGGAGACGGGACTCGAACCCGCGACGTCCAGCTTGGGAAGCTGGCATTCTACCACTGAATTACTCCCGCAAGGTGCTCAGTTCTTGCTCGCTTTTCCCGGAAATCCGTGTGAGCGGTTTTCGGAATTGCTTCTGCAGCGAGGCTCAATATAGAGAAATCCTTTCAATCCTTCAAGGACTCCGCTCTTCCATTCCGTGCGGCAAACCGCAAATGTTTCTATATTCTTCTCAGTCACTTCGATTTGAACGGAAATGAATCAACGATACCGGCGCTCCCTGAACACCGTTGCGTGTTGTGTTATCCTGCTCCAATCGATCGCCGCGCAAACGAACATTGTTTCAACAAAAATCTCGCTTGCCGACTGGGGTCTCGGATCGCCAACGGAGATCCGATTCGGCGTACTCGCAACCATTTTCGGCAAAGATAAACAGCGTCTCAAGGTCAACCTGCTGCTGAACAAAGAACCAGGGCAATGGACCGGCGCGTTGGTCGTTACAAATGAACCTCAATCCTTTCCGGACACAATGCGAAGAAGATCGTTTTCGCGCGCGACGTGGGTTTGGAACACGGATGAACTCTTAAAAGACTCTTCGAAGACACGTGCGATGCTTTCCGATGTCGTGGGAGCTCAATTCGACAAGATATTTCTCCAGCTTCCGTACAACTTTGAGGAAGACACTACAAACGACGATGGGCTCCGCACGCTCGTCACAAAACTTCGCTTCACAGGAGCCAGTGTATCTGCCCTGTCCGGCGACCCTCAATATTGCCTGCCGAAGAACCACGGCAAGGTAATCCGTCTGGTGCAAAAGGTCATCGAGTACAACAAGCTCGCCGTTGAAGAGGCTCGGTTTGCAGGTGTACACCTTGACATCGAGCCATATCTTCTTCCCGGGTTCGGTGGGCCACGCCGAAAAGAGATCCTCACCCAGTTTCTGACGATAACAAAACTCGCCGCACAAGCTGCTCACGAAAACGGACTTCGCTTCGGTACGGATATTCCGTTCTGGTACGGCTTGCCGGATGAATTCACCGGTAAAATCGACAGCGTGGCATTTGACGGCTCAACCAAACCGGCCAATGAACACGTGACTGACCTGGCGGACGAAATCTGCACGATGAGTTATCGCACCGCCGCCGGTGGGCTCAACGGCATCGTTGCTCTGACCGAACACGAACTCATCTATGCGGCTTCTCGTGGAAAAGAGGTTCTGGTGGGACTGGAGACGGGGGATGTTCCGGATGAACAACACGAGTATTTTCAGGGCATCCCGACCTCCGACCCGGCGATGCTGGGAAATTCAGACAGGGTGATTTGTATGGTGCGCGACCACGATTCTGTCGGAGTATCCTGCCTTGAACGAAGTCAGCTTGACTCACTCATCGCAGCGTCACACGGCGATCGTGCCCACGTTTCCTTGTGGGAAGTCCGGAATTCTTCATTCATATCTTCGGCCAACCTGAGTTTTGCCAAGGCCGGCAGGCATCGTCTCGACGAGACAATTCGAGTTCTGGTTAATACACTGGCGGGCTACGCTTCCTTCGGCGGGGTAGCGATTCACCACGAGGCGAGCTATGCAACGATGCGGGAGTGACGTGTCATACCAACCGCCCGGTTCAATCAGGCACGGGAGCCGGCGATGGAACCGACCTCTTTCAATAGTCTTGCCACTTCAGCATTTGTATTATACAGCAACACTCCAACGCGGGTCACTCCGCCCTGACGAAGGAGATCCAGAACTTCAATCGCTCGTACGGCATAGAAGTGGCCGTCCCAGGCGAAGAGACCTTTGTTCGCAAGTTTCTTGCAGACTTCCTGGGCAGTGAACCCATGAACCGTGAAGGAAATCGTAGGAGCGCGTTTTCCGGAATCGAACGACGGTCCATAGATTGTTACTCCCGGAATCTTGCCGAGTCCTTCGTAGATTTCACGTCCGAGTACGTTTTCGTGTGTGTGAATGCGATCATACACATCGACAAGCCGTGACCGCAAGTCGTTTCCTTTCCCAATTCCCGACAGATAGTTGATAGCAGCTTTTACCCCTGCAATTGCTGCGTGATTGAGCGTCCCGGTTTCAATTCGATAGGGCGCACCGGCATCCTGCGTTCTGAGACGTTCAGTCTCAAGCTGATCAAGAAGTCCGCTCCGCGAATAGAGAATCCCAACGTGCGGTCCGTAAAATTTGTACGCCGAGCAGAGGAGAAAATCGGCTCCCAGTGCAGCCACGTCGATGAGAAAGTGTGGAGCATAGTGGACCGCATCGAGAAGAAGCAACGCGCCGGTTTCCCGTGTCCACTGCCGAACCCGCGCGACGTCATTGACTGTTCCGAGCGCGTTGGAGGCCAATCCCATTGCTACGAGCTTTGTTTTTCTGTTGATCTTCTGCCGGAAGTCTTCGTAGTCCAGCGTACCATCCCGCCTTAGCAGAACTTCCCGGACAACAATCTTTTGGTCCTGTAGTGCGAGCCAAGGTCCGCGGTTGGCTTCGTGGTCCAGTTGCGTAATAATGATTTCATCCCCTTTGCGCAATGTTCGCGCAATCGCTTTGCTCAGAGAAAAGTTCAGCGTGGTCATATTGGCGCCGAACGATATCGTGCGCGGATCGTCCGAGCCGAGAAACGTCGCGACCGTTTTACGGGTGTCCTCGAGCACTCTGTCCGTCTCAGCGCTCGTCAGGAACGTCCCCCCCGAGTTGGCGTTCGACGTTTTGTAGTACGACGCAATCGCATCGACGACGCATTGCGGAATTTGAGAACCGGCAGGTCCGTCAAAATAGGCAAGTGGTTGTCCCCGCAGTTTCCGTTTCAGCGACGGGAAATCTTTTCTATGGTT
>DATDNS010000265.1:0-2727 GCA_036518155.1 Bacteroidota bacterium | reverse complement strand
ATCTTCGCAAACGCGTGGAATGATATCTGGTTGGTAGCAGGCACTGTGTTCCATTTTGATGGAGTGCAGTGGACGCCAACGTACAACACTGGCGCAGACGTCGCATATGCAATCTGGAGCAATGGCATCGGGCAAACGTGGTTCGTGGGTACCAATGGCACGATTGTCGAATACAATGAACAGCAATGGCGTCCGTATTCAAGTGGAACGAGCAGCCTAGTTTCGAACATTTGGGGAGCAAGGGGAAGAATTCTGTGCGTGACAACTGAAAGCAAGCTGCTAAGTATTTCTGGAACCTCAGTTGCAGATACGCTTGCATGGTCTGGCATCCCAATCCGAGGAATTTGGTTCGGGGACAAAACTCCCATTTATGTTTCAGGACAAGGAGTGTGGTCTGATGACGGCAGCGGCTGGAAGCAAATGAATGGGTTACCCGATGTTTTCTTCACAGGAATGCGTGGAACTGGAACGAACGATTTGTTTGTCATCGGAGCGTATGGAACGATGGCACATTACAATGGGTCAACGTGGTACGTTTACAATCAAGTGGCAAACACAGCGTGGGATTTTCAGTCAATTGCAACAACCAACGATATAGTGGCGGCTGTGGGATTCGAGGGGATACCTATTGGAGGGAAGGCTGTTGCCGTCATCGGCACAAGAACAAAATAAAACCAAGGAGGGTAATGTCATGAATAGCAGGCGGAAACTTAGTTCTCGATTTCGCAATTCTCACGTCGTTGTCCGCGAGTTGAACTCCCGGACAGAAATTCTTCCGACAGATCAACTGTCGGAAAACACAAATGCGCCACGGACGGGACTCCCTATTTCATGAGAGCCTTTCTCAAATTACGGTAGGTTTGTTTCATATCCTCCGAAATAAGTTTCACCTCTCCGATTGTCGACATAAAATTCGTGTCCCCATTCCATCGCGGTACCAAATGAAAATGGACGTGATGGTCTATCCCGGCGCCAGCCACCCTCCCAATATTGGCGCCGAAATTAAATCCTTGGGGTTGACTCACTTTTCCAAGCACGGCAATCATTTCAGACGTCGTTTCCATGACTTCTGCGTATTCTTCTCTTGATAAGCCCTCAAAATCTGATGTATGAGTGTAGGGCACGATCATCAGGTGTCCGCTATTGTACGGATAGCGGTTCATCACGACGAAACAGAATTCCTTCCGCAGAAGCACGAGATTCTTTTCATCGTTTCGCTCTTTTTTCAACCGGCAAAACAGGCAGTCCCCCTTCTTTTTTTTCTTTTCGTGCTTGAACGATTCGATGTATTGGGACCGCCAGGGAGAGAACATTCTTTTCATGGTAGATCCTTCGTGAATGGGAAAGCGAACAAGTTAAAAGTGAAAAGTTAAAAGGAAAAAGTCAAAAGCAAAGAGTCAGAAGAAGCAAGTCAAAACGAAAAAGGAAGAAAGAAAAAATCCTAAATTGTGCTTCGAGAAAGATATTTTCGTCAAACAGAATGATACAGCCAATATCAACTGTTGAGAGCTGCTTTGGCAGCGGTTCTTCCGCTCAAAACGGCTCCTTCGATCGTAGCGGGCAGGCCGGTGTTTGTCCAGTCTCCCGCGAGGAACAAGTTGCCATACTTCGTTCGGCAATCGGGGCGCATGGTCTCCATACCAGGTTTTGGCGAAAAGGTAGCACGTTTTTCCTTGATCACGAGTGAACGAACAAGCTTTGCGGCGTTTACCGCAGGTATGACACGGCGAAGGTCGTTGAGCGCGATTTCCACGATTCGGTCTTTTTCCAGGTCGATGTACGCTGCCGCGCCGCTGATCACGAGCGAAAGGTGCTGAGTGCCATTCCCGGATTTGTTCGGAGACGGGCAAATTTGTGACCGATTGAAGATCCACTGGATGTCCGAATTCAACACGGCGGAGAATTCTCCGTCAAACACCTTCCGGTCGAACCAAAGGTTGATACTCACAATCGGTGTCGATGTGAAATGATCCAAATGTGTGAGTTCGAACTTATCCGGGAGCAGCGATGGCAAATCAAAGTACGGGACTGCAAGGACATACGATGTTGCTTCAAAATGTCTTCCAGCCATCGTTCGTACACTTTCGATACGATTGTCTTCCGTACGCATAACCTGGATCCTGGTGTTCGTCCGAATTTCTCCTTTGTGATCCGCGATGTACTTCACCGCAGGGTCGACGAGTAAGGAACTGAGACCCGTACGCGGAATGAGCAGGCAGGAGTCCTCGCGCGTTCCCATGAACGCAGCGCGAAGAACACGGAAAAAGAGGAGTGCCGAAACGCTGTTCGGGTGGTCATTGAGCGAACCGATGGCGATGGTGTCCCAGAGGTAACTCTTGTTCTCCGTGGATTGGCCCAGCGAGGTCAACCATCCATCGACGGTCATCGTATCCAGCAAGCGTTCCTTTTCCTTTGACGACCAGAGCAACTCCCTGCCCACACGCAGCAAACGAAGCCGATTCGAAAGAGATAAATTCGTCAGCTGCATGAGGCCGGTCAAAACGTGGAAGGGAGCCGGGAATGACGATGCCTGCAGAGATGCCGGGCCTTTCAACGGATCCAAAAAATCAATGTGCAGAGCGTGCTGAAGTGGCGCAAGCTGTTCGGAGCCAATTGTCTTGAGGTATGAGCGGGTTTCCCTGTAGCATCCCATCATCAAATGCTGCCCATTGTCGACGATGTTGCCTGAAGCTTCATCGACGAAGGAGTGTGTGCGTCCACCCAAAT
>DATDNS010000264.1:0-7020 GCA_036518155.1 Bacteroidota bacterium | reverse complement strand
GTATGAAATCAACGTTGTCAGAAACATTGAGGCTGTTCTGGTCGCACTTCACACATGTGATCCGCCGCTCCAATTCTGATCCCACGATCTTGTTGGCAATCTGCCGAAGCATCCCTTCCTGCAAATCGGCGGCGACGACTTTTCCGGCAGCGCCGACAAGTTTGGCAAGTTCGACGGAGAAAAATCCTGGTCCGCATCCGACATCGAGGACGGTCATCCCTTCCTTCACAAAGGGAGCGACGATGTTCATCGGATTCTGCAACCATCTTCTGACTGTATTGTCCAGTGAACCAGAAAGTTCGACGGGACAGACTCGGCTTCGTTCGTGATTCATGATCAACTCAGAGCTCGTTCATTTTTTGTTATAAACCATGAGAAAGGTTCTCTTGCCCGTCTGCTTGTTTTGGGAATACGATTCATTGATCAGTGTGCGCCCATCATCAGACAGTTTCCAGGAATCGGCGAGCAAGAAATCGTCCGGCCCAGCCTTCGTATCAGCCGTCGTGATCGTTGTTATGGTAAGAACCTTCTTGTCGGTGGACCATTGGAGCGATATTTTGTCTGTGCCATAGTCCTTCTTTTGAATCCGGACCTTCCCATCAAAAAAGAATTTGTCGGTCGACGTAAACTTGCTGCTGGGATAAGTCCTGGCAAAAATGATCGAAGCGGAATTCTGTGTAACGCGAAGAATTTGATCGGGATCCATGATATATCCACCCGGTCCCGGCTCGCATTTCGCGGTGTCCAAAGTCCAAGTCCCGGAGAAATTCGCCGCCCGTTGAGCACAGACTTTTGGAGAAATCAGAGTAATGGAAAACAAAAGGGCAGATGTAAGAATTGACTTGATCATGGGATTCACGGGATTGTTTCTATTTTGGGGGCGAACTATTGATGAACGAGAATGTATCATTTGATATCAGCGTGCAAAGTGCTGAGCGTTTCCCAAAACTGCGCCGGCCACCTGTGAACCGTTGCATCGGCGCCGGACGGCTTGGAATCATTTCTGTGCAACGACGAGCATCTCGAAATCCTCTGTCGTCAACGCATTGCTACGGCTGTACGCACCGAGCTTGCATCCGTAGATATCGATTGTTGTGAAGTCCAACGATTTCAGGATCCAGGTTATTTCCGGGGGCACATAGTATCGCTCATTGCACCGGGCAGTGTGTGCCTGTCCTGCATCATCGACGAAGTCGAGTGTGGAGGTGTCCCGAAACGTCATCAGGTCAAAGGAAATGGTTGAATTGTGGCTCTCGCTTTCGCCGCGGTTCACAAAATCCTTGACGGAATGAAAGAGGGGAAAGAGTCCATTGAGCGTCGTGAAGATAAATTTCCCCTTCTCCCGGAGAGCCTTCGCGGCGGACTGGAGTATCATAAAATTCATTTCATCCGTTTCCATCAATGAAAAGCCCCCTTCGCAGAGCATGATTACCAGATCGAACTCGTTGACGAACTGCAATGTGCGGGCATCGGACTGAATAAACTCAATCCGGAGACCTGCTTCCCGGGCCTTCAGCCTGGCCTTTGCAAGCATCGATTCAGAGAGGTCGATACCGGTCACAGAGTATCCGCGGCGGGCAAGTTCAATTGCGTGACGACCTGTGCCACATCCAATGTCGAGAATTCCGGTTGATCTGTTGGAGCTGATTTCTCGTTCGATGAAATCGACCTCTCCCAAAGTGCCTTTGGTGAAGGATTCCTTCTCGTATTGATTGGCATAGTTCGCAAAAAGCTCTTCATACCATTGTTTCATAAGAACCTCAGATTTTCCCGACCGATATTATGCGCAGAACACCCTACATTTTCAAAAACCACACCGAGGGACAATAAGCCCGCATTTCCGGCGGCGGAAAGAGTTTTGCGACACGCCGTGTACAGTGACTCTGTCAGTTCTTAGGCACCCCTATCCGCTGAACATCGCTATGAGATGAAGGTATATGATCCGATGACCAGGATCTGACCCATCGTGCTTGCAACGCAGAAGAACCCATTCTTCCTCAGGTCAAGTCTCAATTTGTGACTGGCTCTCCAGAGAATCAGGAAGAGCACCAAGAGAACGACGATTGCGGAGGTGTACGCTCCAATGTTGAGTAACGCCGATATGTGCGCTTCGTCTTGTTTGCTGAATCCGCCAAAGGCCAGAGAAAAAAATCGCATGAAGAATGCGAAGAACACAAAAGGATACGCGATCATCGTCCTGTGTTGTTCAATAATCAGCAGGAACACAATCGCCTGGAGTATAGTAAATGCAGGTCCCCCAATCGAAGTATACAGGTCGTCGTGAATGCCGATATAATATCCGGATTTTGGCCATACCCAGTTCAAGCGATAAACCATTTCGTTCCCCAGGATCTCTCCGACAGTCCAATGCCCGAATTCGTGAAAGAGGTAGGAGAGATATGCCACCGGTATAAAGAGTAGCAGGAACCTCAGGTCTGGCTTCTTGTTCATCACTTATCTCGTGAGAACTCTTTTGTTTCAGGACGATTCGGGACGATGATGGATCATTGGAAGATCCGATTACGAGAGTAACTCTGAAAAGAACAAACCCGCATCTCTGTGCCTCGGCACAAATCAGCGGGTTTGCAGGAAATTCTTGTCTCCATCACACGGTCAGTCCCCCCGGGACAAACCCTGATGCAACTACAAGGTAGATGAAATACTTCCGATGGGCAACTTTCGGATTTTCAAATATGGGAAAGAGAAGAAACGGCTTAACGACGGTATTCCGACGGGCGTACTTCTTCGCACTTCCTGATAGGTTGTGCTGCGCGTTTCTTTTTTTATTGAATTGGCATGGCGATTAATTCTGCAGGATCGTACAACACACCATCTTTCATGACCCGATAAATGTGATGAAGATTTCTCAGGTCAAGCAGCGGGTCGGCATCAAGAATGACCAAATCAGCAAGTTTGCCAGGTTCAATGGTCCCGAGTTCGTTTGTTTTGCCGACCGCTTTGGCAGCGTCTCTTGTTGCCATTACGATGACTTGCATCGGAGAGGATCCCATTTGGCTTTCACCGTAGAGAGCTTTGTATTGCTCGCCGTGGATCATTCCATATCCGCCGCAATCGGTGCCGAACGCCAACAACACACCAGCCTTCCGCGCACGCTGTAGTTCCGCAATGAAACTTGCCTGGCGTTGGCTCGCGCTCCAGCCTGAGTTCTTCATCTGTTGTGTCTGTCTGTGCACCGAATCGATACCCAGATGGAGTGCAGAGAGAATTTCTTCAGGAAAGAGTTTCTTTTGCGGCGGATCGAGCGAATCGATGGTCGCGGTCGTGTCTATCCGTTGAAGCCAGAACGCGCCGCTTCCAGCCATGAGCGACATCCCGCGATGCCCCATGAGCTTCAGAAGGTCCTCGTTTTTTGACCGAAGCGGGGCATTATGTTCTATCCCGTCTGCACCCGCATTGATCGCAAGCCTTACGAGGTCGTCCGCCGGCACCTCGGTGTGAACCGTCGCTTTCAGGCCGAGGCGATGCGCCTCCCGGACAATGGTGCTGATTTCATCGAGCGAAGGAATCGGCCGCGAATGTACCAGGCGAATCTTGATGACATCGACGCCAAGGTTGACAAGGTACTGAACTCTCGTTCGTGCTTCTTCAGGATTGTCGTATTCGAGGAATGTCGGCTCCGGAGCCTGCGATGTGTCTTTTCTTACCAACTGCATCCCGGCTGCGATGATACGGGGACCGACGAGTTTTCCTGCATTGATCTCGTCCCGGACGTTGAGGACCAATTCTGTCGAACCCAGGTCTCTGACGGATGTGAAACCGGAGATCAGATCGAGTCTGGCGTCGGTCACGGTCAATTGGCGAAGCCTTTCCGGTGCGTTCCAGTCGGGAGTCAACTCACCGACATCCGAAAGCCCTATGACTTCGAGATGCAAATGCGTGTCAATGAGACCGGGGATAACAAACTTGCCGGCAGCATCGATGCGTTCAGTGCCCGGAGGAATGAAGACGGAATCGACCGTCCCTATGTCTGCAATTCTATTTCCCGCGATGAGTACAACGGCGTGCGCTACGGGAGCCTTGCCTGTGCCGTCAATGAGCGTGGCATCCCAGATGGCAATCGTATTCTGTTTCTGCGCGAAGGAATCTGCAGCCAGGAGACAACCGGAAACTATGGAAATGATGAACAATTTCACCGTAAGATTCCTCTTGGTCCAAAATACTGTCCCGCCGAAAAGTTATAGAATCGCGTATTCGATTGCAATCGATCCAATGAAATAATAACGGTCTTTCCCGGTTGGTTATTTGCTTGACAAGAAGCCCTCGATCTTTTATATTTAACCAAATGGTTAAGTATTCATCCACCCGGCTCGATGCTATCTTTGCGGCACTGTCCGACCCGACGCGGAGAGCCATCCTTCAACGGCTGGCAACCGAAGAGGCGTCGGTAACGGAGCTTGCAGAGCCGTTTGCCATGTCGCTGCCGGCAATTTCCAAGCACCTTCACGTTCTTCGAAACGCGGGTCTCGTGTCGCGGACGAAGGATGGACGAATTCACCATCTCCGGCTCGAAGTCGAAACATTGAAGCAAGCTGTCAGTTGGCTTGAACAATACCTGCAATTCTGGGATGCCAGGCTTGACGCGCTTGAACAATTCGTTGCCAAGTCGAAAAAATAGGAGGTACGTCGATGCCTCAAGCACACGTCGCAGGTACCGTCGAGTTATTTCTTCAACGGACGATCCACGCCCCGGTCGGCACGGTGTTTCGCGCGTGGACAGACCCCGAATCAATGAAAGGCTGGTTTGCCCCGCCGGACAGAGAGACAGCTCTTGCCGAGGTGGACCTCCGTGTCGGCGGAAAATATCGCATCGGGTTCAGGGAAAAAGGGAACGATGCCATGCGCGTCGTTTCGGGCGTTTACCGCGAGATCCGGGCGCCGCACCGTCTCGTGTTCACGTGGTGCTGGGAGGATGATCCTGAGAAGCACGAAACTCTTGTGACAGTCGATCTGCGTGAATGTGCGGGGCAGACGGTGCTGAAGCTGACGCACATCAATTTCCAGAGTGAAGATGTTCGCGACCACCATAAGAAAGGATGGGTCGGTTGTGTCGACAGCCTTGTCAGGAACCTGCAAGCGACATAGGATGGGGGACCGACTCCATCATTCGGACTGATCTATTCCACAGCAGTTCCAGGAACGAAAATCTTATGCGGATTCGTTATCACAGGTTCAAGAAGAAAATAATTCATCCAGCACGCTCAAACCAAAGAAGGGAAGGGAGGACGATATGCCAAAAACAATCGTGCAACGCGTAGTGTTCAAGAACGCGAAAACAGGAGATCTCTATGACCTTTACATGAACCCGAAGAAGCACGCGCACATTTCGGGGGGTCCGGTGAAGGTCTCCGGTAGAGTCGGAGCGAAGTTCTCGGCCTTTGGCGGATACATCACAGGCAGAAATCTCCATCTCGTCAAGAACAGGCTGATCGTACAATCGTGGAGGGGAAGCGACTGGAAAAAGAGCGATCTTGATTCCACCTTTGTTATCCATCTTGAACAGAAGGGAAAGGACGTCATCCTCCTGGCAACGCACGCGAACGTCCCTGACAAACACGTCCCCGGGATTACAAAAGGCTGGCACAAGCATTACTGGAATCAATGGAAGCGCCACCTCACAGGAAAAGAGCGTACCCATATCAGTGGAATGTGAGCCGGCTCCATGACTGTCACCTGAAAACGCTCATTCATTGCAGGTGACAGTCATTTGGCGTTGACGAACGCATCCGGAGTGCTGGAAGGAGAACCACACCAGACTACTTCTGAGGATAGACAAACCCCGTCGTTTTCTCCGCCGTTTTGACAGGCCGGACTTCGATGCGTGCCGTCTTGCTGTACTCAAATTCCGGATTCCCTTTCGCAATCGCGACGGCATCCTTCAGATCTTCCGCAAGGATGTGATAGTAACCCACCTGGATTTCTTTTTTTGGGTCGAACGGAGTCACGTTCCACCCGGCTTTCGAACCGGAAATAATTGAACCCTCTCTTACCAGCGGCTGTGCTGCAATGAGCTTGCCGTCGTTCTTGAGGCTGCCGATGTAGATTTCGCACGCTCTGACAAACTCCTCGTGTTTGTCTGGCGACATCGCCGATTTCTCGTCGCCTTGATTGAGGATAAGCAGCATGAATTCTTTCACGATGGTACTCCTTTCCTGTGCTTGTCTTCCCGAATAGTCAGGGTTTTCCGTACAACAAGCCGACCTCGTTTCTCGCGCTTTGGCTCAATCACATTTTCCGGGCTTTTGTCAGAAAGAATGCAAAAAAGCTCCCAAGAATGACGTGGATGATCACACCGGGAACCACGGCTGAACCTGCGCCAAGGGACATCGTGCGAAGAACGACAACCAACGATAATACCTGGACGACCAGGTTGCCCCCAAGAATCGCGATGAGCCCCTTTCGTTCTGCGCTTCTTGCCAGCCAGTTAATGATGCCAAGCCCGAACAGCGTCGCCCCGTGGGCCTGTGCGATGGTGGCAAGCATTGGAGTCATTGTGATACCAGTCGGGGCATAGAATTTTTCGGGAACAAGGAGCAATGCTCCCGCAAACAACCACGCAAGCACTGCAGCAACGGCAAGGAACACTTTCATAATGAGTCCTCCTTGATGGTGGAAATCCACACAGTAGCCGAACTTCATCGCCGTGATGGCAATGTGAATACGCTGAATCAAGGCATGAGCGCTATTCCTTGGAACTGGCAACCGAGACGAGGGACCGGGGCTTAAAGTCCTCGCACAGCTCGCGGGCCTTCACGACAAAGGCTTTGAATTCGGGACTTTCCCGCCAGGCCTTGATAGCTTCGTTGTTCTTCCAGGGTCCGAACGAAATAAACTGCTGCGGGTGCTCCGGATCCTGCAGAAGATAACCGGTTTCAGCACCGGGATAGTTCTTCGAAGTCCACTTCGCAAAACGTTCCCACTCAGCAATGAATGCCTTTTCCTGCCCAGGCCTGGCAGTCCATACGCCGAGTGTGTAGGGTTGATTGATGTTGGTCAATACTG
>DATDNS010000263.1:0-2671 GCA_036518155.1 Bacteroidota bacterium | reverse complement strand
GTCGGACGGTTCAGCCCAGAAACCAATATCGAGCGCGGAGCGGCCGATGACTTCTTCCCGATCGTAGCCCATCCGTTTGAGGAAGCTCTCATTGACATCGACATAACGTCCGTCCGATTCACGGGTGATGCTGGCAGGAACGGGGCTTGCGTAAAAGACCTTCGAGAACCGTTGTTCGCTCTCCCTCAGCGCCACTTCGGCCTGCTTTCGTTCGGTGATGTCTTCAAAGACTGCTGCAAACCGGCCGCGTTGGGGAGAAAAACTGCGTACCCGCAAATAGCGGCCAAAAGTTTTCGAAAAGTACTCAAATGCCATCGGCTCTCCGGTGAGCGCCACCTTGCCATAGTTTTCGATCTGGCTCTGATCAACGAGAGGCATGGCCTCGCGGATCGTTTTACCAACGAGATCCCCGGATTTCATTCCTGTATGACGCTCGTAAGCCCGGTTGACATCGAGAAATCGAAAATCAACTGCTCTTCCGCGCTCATCAAGGATGACCTCATTCAGCGCGAATCCCTCATCCATGTTGTCGAAAAGAAGACGGAATTTCATCTCGCTTTCGCGCAGCGCTTTTTCGGCATTCTTGCGCTCAGTGATGTCCGATGATAAACCGAGTACGCCGATGACGTCACCGTTGTCGTCCAGGAGCGGAGTCAGGCGGGCATCGAGCCAAATCTCTCCGGTCGGGAATTTCTGGAGCACTTCACGAAAGATCGGCTTCTTCGACTCAATGGCCTTGCTGATCGTTTCGAGATTGCGACTGGCATTGTCCGGTGGAAAAAGGTCCGAGAGGCGCTTCCCGACAAGATCACGGGGATGCGCCCGAAATTGAGATGCTGCGGCACCGTTCACATACGTCACACGTCCGTCTCTTCCGATGAGATAAATCATCTCCGGCGATGATTCTGCGAGGAGACGGTACTTGCCTTCGCTCTCACGGAGCGCTTCTTCCGCTTTCTTGCGTTCTGAAATATCGCGGGCAAACCCGCAGATATACTGTTTCTCGCCATATTTGACAAACGTGGAAATGATTTCGACGGAAAAAACGCTCCCATCGCTGCGTCGATGCTTCGATTCCAGCTGGACGGTTCGATTCTCGGAAAACTGTTTCCAGAGAGAGTCCCATCCTGCGGGGGTCGAAAGAACATCGACGTCGTAGATCTTCAACTTCATGAGCTCGTGCTTCTCGTAACCGAGCGATCTGCACGCCGAATCGTTCACGTAGACAAATTGACCTTCCGGGTTGAGCCAGTATGCCGCATCGGAGGCCCTGTCCACGGAGATCTTCAGCAGATTCAGCATTTCCTCGGCGTTCTTGCGCTCCGTGATGTTCTCAAATACCGCAACGAAGTGTTCCTGTTTCGGGCTGTAAACAGAGATGGAGTACCAGGTGCCTAATTGCGCAAGATACGTTTCGAGTTGCTCGGACTTGCCGGTCAAGGCCACCCTGCCGTATGTTGCGAAGAGGTCGGGGTTCGTCGTTTGGATGCCGGGAATAATGTCGCTCACGTTTTTCCCTGCGACATTCTTCAACCCTGTCAATTCTTCGAACCTTGCATTGACATCGATGAACACGAAGTCCTTCGGTACATTCTGCTCATAGATCAGTCTGCAGTAGACATAACCTTCAATCATGTTCTCGAACAGCGACCGATAACGGGATTCACTTTCGCGCAAGGCCTGGCTGGTCCGCACGTTCTCCCGCCGAACCTCCGCCTCGCGGAGCTCCCGTTCAATTGCAGGGAGGAGGCGATTGAGGTGTGCTTTCATCACATAGTCGCGGGCGCCGGACCTCATCGCTTCGACAATGAGATCTTCCGTCATGGTAGCCGACACCATGATGAAGGGAATATCGAGACCTCGCTCGTTGTACAGGTGCAGCGCTGCCATCCCGTCAAAATCGGATAAACGATAGTCGCAGAGAATGACATCCCAGGGCTGGGAATCGAGAGCCTCGCGGTATGCGGCCTCGGTTTCGACGCGCTTCGTGAGGAGATCGTACTTGCCCGTTTTCAACTGACGCGACATCAGCGACGCGTCGAGTTCGGAATCCTCCACAATCAAAACGTGCAGCGGTTTCTTCATAATGATTCTGCGATTTGTTTGATCGTTATCTGCAATCGATGAATCGATAGTTTCGGAAAAGAGGCATATTTCAACCTGTGCTTCACCATCCGTCCGGTACAATCGTCACGGTCTTCTTGAGCACGTCAGGTGACACAACAAAGAAAGGAGGTAGATCTCAAATGCCGTCGGGCACCACGCGTCTCGACATCACGATGAAGGGCCGTACTGCCGGCGCGGACGGAAATACATTCGTCCTTCGCCGGAGATTAACGATGTTCTCCACCCCATCTGACGGAGTGCAATGTAGCTATTACCAAGGGTAATTTCCAGAAAAGATCAGGGGGAATGATGAAGGCACATCGTTCACACTCTCAAAACAATGCCCAAGCGCGATGACATCACTTGCGTTCATAATCGGAACATCAAAATGTAGGAGGATGGATCGCGTGCTCTCAAACTCGTCTGCCATTGCTAGAAATGGCAGGAGAATGGCGATGAAGATCTGGAGGGGAAATCCACGAATGATGACCAGGAAAGCGAAGCTTCTCCCAGAAAAGATGGTCGTTGAGGTTTTTCAGCCGGAGTTGATCAAGCCCAAACGGGG
>DATDNS010000262.1:0-3390 GCA_036518155.1 Bacteroidota bacterium | reverse complement strand
GAATCCATTGGTCGATGGGAAGCAACGCCCGAAACCGCCCGAGATTGTCGATGAACTGATGCCTGTCTCCGCAGAACACGAGTTGTCCGCCGTCAAGAACGACGAATTGGTCCGCGGTCATCATGGCAAGTTCAAGCTGGTTGTCGGAGATGATCATCGTTGTCGTTTCCCTGAGTGAACACACAAAGGAAGCCAACTGCCGTCTTGCTTTTCCATCCAGTGCGCCGGATGGCTCATCCAACAACAGCACGGGCGGCCTGGCGATGAGGATTGTCGCGAGAGCTGCCCTTTGAAGTTCTCCTCCGGAAAGCGTGACTGGTTTGCGGTCGATAAGATGAGTCAACGCCAGCGAATCTAGCAACTGTCTGCATCGGTCACGTGCCTCTTCCACACTAACTCCAAGGCATTCAAGAGTAAGGGAGACTTCTTCGAGAACGGAATCGCGAAGTCCGGATATCTGAAAGTATGGGTCCTGAATCGTGAGCCCGACCAGCGGGAACAACACTTTCTGGGGAAGAGGACTGTACGGTTCCGAGCCGATGGTGATAGATCCGCTGGCCGCGGCTTCCCGATGGTGACTTCCGAGGATACCGGCGATTGCGTGAAGGAGCGTGGATTTTCCGGAATTTGTCGGGCCAAGCAACGCGCAAATGCACCCAGGCTCTACGCCGAAGCTGATATTGTTCAACGCGAGAGGCGAGGCTTTCCCGTATCTAAACGAGAACTGCGATATTTCTATTTTGACAGCCACGCCAGTAAAGAGTATGCGACAACTGTGAGAGCAAGGAGGAGAAAAAAGGACGACCACGCAAGAATCCGATTGCGTGGTTCGTGCGATACGTTCTTAAACCGATGAAGATGGTACCCTCTCAGATCCAATGCGATTCCGCGTTCCACGCTCTCGACGATTGACGAGAATACAAGCGGGGAGAGGATGAGGAAGAATGCCCGGCCACGGGCGAGGATTCCCGCGCGCACGGGTGCACCACGGGCTTCCTGTGCTGTGTAAATTTGTGAAATTCGATGAGGCAGTTGTTCCAGGAAGAACAAGGAAAGAAGAATAATGGAGACGATGGCGTTCGGCATACCGAGAGTGTGCAGATAAGCGGCAAAATCCTGGAACCGGGTCGACACGAAGAAGAGTAGCACCGAAAGTGACAACAGAACAAGTCTTGCGGAGACGGTCAGGCCATACTCAAGCCCCTTATCGTAGACGCTGAACCTGAGGATTGACATCCGGACAGGTCCCTGGCGAACCAACAAGCCGTTCGCGACGACGAGAACAACCAGGAAAACAGCCGAATACCCGAGAAAGCGTTTGAAGTATGTACGCGAGACGGGACTGACCGGTTCGAACGGTTCAACAAAAAACTCGAGAGCAACGAGCGTGAGGATGAAAACGATGTTGCATTGCCAATGAAGCAGGAAGGCGCTCGTCCAGGCAAACAAGACAAACGAAAGCTTATCCGGAATTGAAAGACGCATCGTCGATCCGTGACTAATGTGCGATGTTTGACGCCCCCCTGAATTTGCTTACGAGGCGCAACGGAAGATTTGTCAGGACGAAGAACACGATCAGATAGGAGACAACCTTGTCAAGAGGGTCGGAAGTCAAACCCTGATACCAAACGCTGGTCAGGATTGCGTACCCTTTTGCGCGGAAGAAGTACACCAGCGCATCGGTCCCTGCCATCATCGTCCCGCCAAAAAGATACGCGGATATCGGGGCGGAGACAGTCGCCGCGAGGATGCCCTGGAGGATTCCACCAGGGACGCACAGATACCAGCGCTTGAACCAGCCGCGCTTGGCAAGAAAGCCGGTGAAGGCACCGATGACGATAACGACGGGAATGAAGAACATCATGGTCGGATTTCCAAACGCCGCAGCCATGATATTGGCAAGACTTCCTGCGATAATCCCGGCATACGGGCCGACGAGGACGGCAACAAGAATCGTTCCGATGGAATCGAGATAGAGAGGGATCTTGAGAGCGATCGTAATCTGACCAACCGTAAGGTTTAGAGCAATACCGAAAGCGACAAACGGTATTGCTGATCCTGTCAATTCCTCACGAACCCGTTCGCGTAAACTCATTTTGTAGCGACAAAAAAGAACCCGATTTCACATCGGGTTTGGGAGAGTAAGAAGCTGGTTGCCACCGGGAAAAGTATCGAGAATCCTTTGCAGCCCCGTGCGATGGTCAAAGCGCCAGGGACGCGGGGTTTTCCATCGTCTTCTTGAATTCCTGGAGAAATCGGGCTGCAACAGCGCCGTCAATGATCCGATGGTCGGATGAGAGCGTCACTTTCATCGTGTTGCCGATGAAGATACCGCCGCCGCGGACGACAGGTTTCTGTTTGATGGACCCAACGGCAAGGATGGCACCTTCCGGAGGGTTGATGATCGCCACAAATTCGTCGACGTCGTACATCCCGAGGTTGCTGATCGTAAATGTCGCTCCCTGGTATTCCTCCGGCTTCAACTTACGGTTGCGTGCCCGCTCGGCAAGGTCGCGAAGTTCAAGGTTGATTCGCGCAATTCCCTTTTGCTCGCAATTGCGGATCACCGGTGTCACGAGCCCCTCATCAAGGGCGACGGCAACGGCGATATGGGCGTATCCGTACTGTCGCATCTTGTCCGGCAAGTATGAAGCGTTGACCTGTGGATGTTTCATCAACGTCGACGCCGCAGCTTTGATGATAACGTCGGTAAAGCTGATCTTTGAGGTGCTGGCTTTGTTGAGTTTGTCCCGGAATTCGATTGCAGAATCCATGTCGATCTCCATCGTCACGTAGAAATGAGGAGCGACCTGTTTGCTTTCCTGCATCCGTTTCGCAATTGTTTTCCGGATAAGGGAGAGTTCAACATCCTGCGTTGTACCTGGGGTGATCGGAGGAGCGGAGGCAAATGAACGGGGAGCCACGCTGCCTTTCATCTTGTCCTCGATATCCCGCCTGATGATCCGCCCTTGCGGTCCGCTGCCGGCAATCGATTCGAGCCGCACATTGTTTTCTGATGCGAGCCGGCGGGCGAGGGGTGATGCTTTGAGCCTTCCGTCCGTCGGTGCGGCCGGAGCGGGCACATTCAATGGCTGAGGAACTGCCGCTGCAACCGTTGCTGCCGGCGCCGGCTTCTGCCCGGCAGGAGACGGGGTCGCAACTGGTCCACCGGCGAGAAGTCCGGAAATGTCTTCATTCGCATCTGCGATGATGCCGATCGGGGCGCCAATCGCGGCCTTGCCGCCTTCGGGCACGAGAATCTTCCTGAGAATGCCGGAATCGTAGGATTCCAGCTCCATATCTGCTTTGTCGGACTCAATTTCAACGAGTGTTTCGCCCTGCTTCACTTTGTCACCCTCTTTGTACCGCCATTTGAGGATGACGCCTTCA
>DATDNS010000261.1:0-4434 GCA_036518155.1 Bacteroidota bacterium | reverse complement strand
GACAGATCGGAAGTCGAATCGGCACTGTCCATGCCGGCGTTTTGGGCGTCCTCAGGTATAATCATCTATTTTGGCGGTACGGTGGTCCTCTCCACCCTCCATACTTCTCTTCTAAAAGCATCCATTGATACTATGCGATTGGCCTGGTCAACGCAGGCAGTCTTGAACATTCTTGCGAATCTATTGTATGCGGGAGCATTTTTGTGCCTTCGTCGGAAGACATAGAATTATTGCGGGCAGTTGTTATCGGTGCGGTAGTGTTCTTCGCATTGGGGGGAGCCCTCGTGATGTCCGTAGTCCTGAACCAGCGTCGCAGAATTGCATCTCAACGGAAATCTCTCGATGAACTTGCCAGAAAAGAACAAGCGCTCATTGCTGAGGTTGCCGAACGAAAACAAATTGAACGTGCACTCCGGGAGAGCCAGGTTCAATATCGAAACCTTGTCGAAAATATCAGCGAGATGTATTGCATTCTCGATCAGGAATACAATATCGTGTACGGTAGTCCGAACCTATTTACCAGATCGGGCTATGGTGAGAACGTGTTGATTGGTACCCCTTTCAGCCGTCTTACAGACCACCGGGATCGGCAACGCGTTATGCACTTGTTTGATGAATCAACCAGACGAGGTGCCGTTGACACAACGTGTGAATTCAGGCTCCAACCCAAAAACGGAATGTCCTTTTGGGTTGAGCAAACAACCCGAATCGAGAGGAACGACGATGGGGAGATCGTGGAGTACAGGAGCCTGTTGCGCGATGTCTCGGAACGCAAACGTGCCGAGGAAGTCTTCAGAAATCTTTCGAGCAGGATCATCGAGGCGCAGGAAAGCGAACGGCGGCGTGTTGCCCGCGACCTCCACGATGGGATTAACCAAATTCTTTCGTCCATTCAGTTTAGGCTGAAATCGACCGAAGAAAAAGACAGCACGAAGAAAAATCCTCTTGTGAAAGAAATTGGCGAAGCGAGGCTTCTATTGGAAGAAGCTATCCAGGAAGTACGAAGGATTTCCCAAAATCTGAGGCCCAGTATTCTCGACGATCTTGGTCTGATTGCCGCAGTCCGAAGTGTGTGCGAAGAATTTGTGGAACGAAATAAGATCAAGGTGGATACGGAGTTTGCTGGTGTTACGAACCGATTGCCCGACAATATCGAGCTCGTGCTGTTTCGTACGGTACAGGAGGCGCTCAATAATATCGAAAAACATTCCGCAGCAACGCACGTCGATCTCCACCTTGTGATGAAAGATTCTTATATTGAAGCGCTCATCCGCGATAATGGTAAGGGATTTGATTCGTTCGGGCCCCCCGACAAGAAGAAGAAACATCGCGGCCTCGGTCTCGACGGTATGAAAGAACGGGTTACATATTTAGGAGGGACTGTCGAAGTGACTTCGAAAACTCACAAAGGGACGGAAATCCTCGTACAAATACCGTGTTCGACAAACTCGAACGGAAGACATTGATAATTCATCGGCGAGTTTTGTTCACCAATCAAGATTGCCCGTATTCGGTCTTACTGAAATGGCGCTGGACGAATCACCAATCGGGCACAGAGGCCTGAGTTGTGCAATGATTACCGGGCACCGATCTGGATGTTAATTTGGGAAAAGGCATGAAAAACGAACCGAAGGAGCGTATCAGGGTCATTCTTGCTGATGATCATCCGATTGTCCGTACGGGCATAAAGAACGCATTGTTGGAACAAAAAAATATCGAAGTTGTGGGAGAGGCTTCCAACGGCGCACAAGTCCTGAAAAAGGCGAAGGAATTATCCCCGGATCTCGTGTTGATGGATATCAGTATGCCTGAAATGGGAGGGCTTGAAGCGGCACAACGTCTCCATTCGACACTGCCGAAGGTAAAAGTGCTCGTTTTTACGATGCACGACAACAAGGAATATGTTCTTGAAATCATCCGGTCAGGGGCCAGCGGTTATGTCTTGAAAGACACTTCGACGCTTGAATTGGTCCGGGCGATAGAAACCGTTCATCGCGGAGGCACATACTTCAGTTCAAAAGTATCCCAATTTCTTCTCGACCAATACGTAAAGAAAGTGGCGACGGGCGGAGAAAAACTGCAGGAACAACTGACGCACCGTGAAGAAGAAGTCCTCGCCCTGGTTGCCAAGGGAAAAAGCAACAAGGAAATCGCCGCGGAATTAGAGATGAGCACCCGAACTGTGGAAACACACAGGGAAAAGATCATGAAGAAACTTAACATGCATACAGTGGCAGAACTGACACAGCACGCCATTTCGAAGGGCCTCGTAAATCTATCTCGATCATAGGCTAATTCAATCTCCTCTTCAACACTGCCTTGCGACATTTTTATTAGAATTCTTTAGAATTACCTCCTGCCGTTTTATCACGTATTCAAAAAATGCGTCGAACTTGAACTGCGTTGGCATCCGTACCAGTACGGATAGCGCCCATCCGTAGTCGACCGTATTGATTCCCAGGGTAAAGGTCCGATATTTGTTGGTGGTTCAATCTCCAAAGCAATCGGCCCCAAATCCACTCATTGCGCAGACCAGGCATCGAAGGAAAATAACCATGAGTATGTTCGACCTCACATCTGAAAGCGCATTTGGCCTGAACCGCGTTGAGCCCGACGAACGAGCAGTGATGGCGTTGCTCAAACCTCCGGCCTTATCGTACATCCGGGATCTTCAAAGGACCATTGAAGAAGATCCCAACTTCCTGACATTCCACGACCGGAGTGTCAGCCTCAAGATTCAAAATTTTCTTTCCAAACAGGGAATTTTCTGGGATGACGATGTGTTCGAAAAACAGTTTCTCAAAGTCGTAATGGAGGCGGTTGCCAGACTGAAGAGTTCTGAAAAGTGAAGGCACGCTTTCCGGAACGTCTTGAATTCTATCTCTCCTGCAGCAAAGGCTACTCCCACCAATAAGTGCATATTCACTCCTTCTTGCTTCGAATCAAACACATCGAGAACGATCGAATTATGGGACCTGAACTTTGTGCAATGTCAGGCCGGCGATTCATGTGAGAGAATTTCACAGGATTACGTGAAATGATGCGCGCACAGTGTTCGGTTGAAAGAGGTTTTCAATATGTGTGACCTCAAAGGAGTATTGCTCGAAACGTCGGCCGGACTTCGCGATAAATGCAACGCCTAAACCCTGGAGAGACACGTGAAGAGGACAAAAACGAAGAAACCACCCAATGAAGGTGGTTTCTCGTAGAACGTGCCCAGACGGGGACTTGAACCCCGACGACCTTGCGGCCACTAGCTCCTGAAGCTAGCGCGTCTGCCAATTCCGCCATCCGGGCATTGGAGACAATTCGAAGTTACAAACTCTCTACAACCGGATTTTCCCGTTCAACCAACACTCGCATTTCGCGCTGCCAATCCATCATTGCGTCAGTCGGACAGAAATGAATCCGTTCACGAATGTCCTAATTTAGCAAAACATCGTTCGACAATCAACTGGTCCACGAGGCGACTCTGTCCCCTCCCTCGAAGCGTTTGCAGAAACTATCCATTCTCTCCTGCGAGTCTGGCAATCTGCAGCATGTAGAAACGCAGAAGTTCCTGCTTTTCCGGCGGCAGCGCCTGTTCTTCGATTCTTGCGATCAGCTCCACCTCTTTGAGTGAACGAATGATCGCAACAGGCACTTCAATCATCCCTGATGATAGGGAAGTGAGATAGTCAAAGGCGGCTGCGAGGAATTGCCGCATGTCGTCACCTGCTCCGGCTCCACGGAAGAAATGTGACACGTCAGACGGAAGTTTGCTTCCTCGAACAAGGTCCTGGGATGGCAGAGCTTGACCCGCCGCTGAAAGCGAGTGGAGAGCCACAGCGAGCTCGACGAAACTTTGCACACGCTGGAAAATCGGCTGTTCGAGCAGGGACCAAATCTTTGAGCGCCAGGAATGAATCGATTGGGGGATGGCAAGAAGTCGTCCCACCTCTTCCTTCCACCGCTCGTCTGAGGTATTGCCGGCGAGTGCTTCAACGTGCGTGTTAAACAAGTCTTCCTGCAGCAGAATAGCAAGATCGGGTCGCAATGCGGGGAGAAGTCCGGCAATGAGTTTTCCGTGTTCGAAGAAATCCGCAATATCCAGACCGTGCCTCCGGAGCAATTCCTGCTGCATCATGCCGATGTATCTTCTTAAGCTGTCGTTGTCCTCGCGCAATGCAAGGAGCGCGGAGTTTCCCGCCGGGAACGCTTCCTCCATCGTTTTTATGAATGTCAACGACGGATCGTGGTAGATCCGGAGTGTATGGAGCATTTCGTACACCGGCAGGCGGGGCAGTATTCTGTCGGCAATAAGCGATTCAGCATCCCCTTCTTTGAACTCAAGTTGCGCAAACCTGTCGAGTGATCGGAAGATACCCGTTGTCAGCTGGTTGAGGCCGAGAACCGCTGTTTGCGCCTGATTGTGAGCGATTGCCCGCAGCCTGC
>DATDNS010000260.1:0-3830 GCA_036518155.1 Bacteroidota bacterium | reverse complement strand
CGAGTTCACGTTGAAACACGGGACGAAGAAGCATCTTGAGCTCGGCATCGTTGGAATCCAGGAATATCAATCCTGAATCTTCGAGCAGCACGTTCATGAGATGAACAAATGCCTTATTGAACGTCATGCCCGGCTGATACGCTGTCCTGAAAAGCTCCAGGACTTTCTGCTTGAATTCGGTCGGCACCAGAATTTCTTCCATCGTGTGAAAGAGATCTTTGATGCTTTCATCGAGTTCGATTTCCCCCACCGCGCCAAAGTTTGTTCCAGCTTCCTTATCCGATGATCTGTAATCAAGCCTGACGAGTTCACCAGCCGCATTATAAACGGAAACGTTGCTCACTTCTTCAAAATCGTGGTCTTCTCCTGCAAGCCAGAATATGGGTACGAACTTGTAATCGGGAAAGTCATGCGCGAGTCGTTCTGAGAGCTTGATTGCGGTGATTGCTTTGTAAATCGTGTAGAGCGGACCGGTAAAAAGCCCGACCTGCTGACCCGTGATGACGGCGACGCAATTGTCGTCTCGCAAAAGATCAATATTCGCGAGAGACTTCACGCCGCAGTGAAAATCCCTGTTCTGCCGGGAAAGGATGTTGGAAATCTCTGACCGGTCGATAGACCGCCCTGTTACTTCCCTGAGTACCCGCCGCCAATCGTTGTTGTCCTGGGGATTTCCGTTATAAAACTGGCGTACTTTCTCGTAATCAGTGACATAGTCAACAAACAGGCGGGAGAATGCACTATCCGAGAAATCAAGATCTTGGTAGGCTATCCAGCTCATAGGATCAGGGAACCGTTTAATGGGTTTTCAGGTTATCAATCAAAATCGGACACAATATACCACAATACGGACGTTAGTTCAACAAGAGTCAAAGCAGAGAATTTTTTGCCCTCCTTGGCTCAAGTCTATCTTCCGGAAATGACTCTAAACCCTTACGAGCGAATAAATATTCGATTTTTCTTCTTGACAAATAAAGACCTTGAATGTATATTGTCACAGTTGTTTCTCATATTTGACAAATAATTGCGTTATTAGAATTGACAAATGAGCAACGGAAGCAACGCGCTTAGCCAGGCACCGAGACCTACACCAACTCCATCCCTCGCCGCTGTAAAGAAGAAAAAAAAATCACCGCTGGTTGCAATTGTTCACCCCGAAGGTTGTACCGGTTGCGAAGTATGCATCGAATTCTGTCCGGTGGACTGCATCTACAAGGTCCCCGGTCCAGAACATCCGGAAGAACACACTCATTCGGGGGTGAACGGTATTGTTGTGGTGGATGAGGAAATATGTATCGGATGCAAGCTTTGCGCGAAGTATTGTCCGTGGGAGACCATTGACATGGTCAAGCGTGAAGAAGAGATTAGTGCTGCAGCATAACCCTCCGCGCCTTTCCGGCTCATCTTCAGTCAGTTGTTAGTCATTCCATAAGGAACGAAAAATGGCAGAACAAGTGCCGACCGAATCTCCACGGCCTGAACCAGCGACCCCGTCAACTCCGACTCCGGCTGCACCACCAAAACCTCCGGTTACGCAGATTGCTGCGACACCGCCTCCGCGGAAAGCGAAACAGGATCGTGCTCCTGAGGACGATCCCGGCATCTGGAGAATGAATCGGCGGAATCTCCTCGCCGTGACGGGATGGATGGCATTCCTGAGTTTTATCGTGGCATCAACGGTCGGCGCACTGCGCTTCATGTTCCCCCGGGTGCTCTTTGAACCTCCCACGAAATTCAAGGCAGGCTTTCCGCAGGACTATATTGTCGGAGAAGTGAGCGACAAATACAAGGACGAGCATCGCGTTTGGATTGTCAGAGACAAGGACGGCTTCTATTCTCTCATTGCGATTTGCACCCACCTTGGATGCACTCCGCGTTGGCTTCCAACCGACAACAAATTCAAATGTCCGTGTCACGGCAGCGGCTACTACAAAAGTGGTGTGAACTTCGAAGGACCTGCACCGCGTCCGCTCGAGCGTGCGTATATTGGGTTGTCCGACGATGGAGAGATTCTCATTGACCGGAGCATTACATTCCGCTACGAATTGGGTCAATGGGGTAAACCGGGTTCTTTCCTGCCATACACGGGTTAACTGAGGAGATCTCCATGCTTGATTCATTGAAGAAAACGGAAGTCTACAAATCCATCTTTCGCCATTCTTACCAGGACACGCAGAGGAATCGTGCGCTCCAGGTGGTTGACAATGTTTTCCTGCACCTCCACCCCGTGAGGATTTCACGTCACGCAACGGATGTCGGCTACACGTGGGGGATGGGAGGGATTTCATTTCTCCTATTCCTCATCCTGACGATCACAGGCATCATCCTGATGTTTTACTACCGCCCGACGGCCCAGTACGCATACGAGGATATGAAGTATCTCATGAACGACGTCTCCTTCGGTCCTCTTATTCGCAATATGCATCGCTGGGCTGCACACGCAATGGTCCTAACGGTCATGCTTCATATGTTCAGGGTGTTTCTCACCGGGTCATACAAACCACCGAGACAGTTCAACTGGGTGATCGGTGTGGTGTTACTCCTGCTTACTCTGCTTCTGAGTTTTTCCGGATATCTTCTCCCGTGGGATCAGTTGTCAATTTGGGCGGTGACTGTTGGTACGAATATGGCCAGAGCCACACCGTTGCTGGGACATCAGGGCCCGTTTGGGCCGCAGCTGGGGATGCGACCGGACAACGACGTCCGCTTCCTGCTTCTCGGAGGGACAGAAGTAGGACCGCCAACGCTGCTGCGCTTTTACGTCGGCCATTGCATTTTTCTTCCGGTCATTGCGGCAATATTCATGATTGTACACTTCTGGCGCATACGCAAAGACGGTGGTATCTCCGGCCCCGACACCGGCAAGAAAGCGGCGTGAACAAACTGAATTTATTTTAGACAGAGCGCATTATGTCAAACTTCCTGGCAATCGTAACAAAACCGGATAATATCCCGATCACATTGCTTCTCCTCGCCGTCGTATTCTTCAGCTGGCTGGCCTGGACAAAAGCGAAACGGAATGACTTGCGGGGAAGTCCTCTCGAAGCAACGAAGGATGACAAGATCCAGGTCTGGCCATACCTTGTGCGGGTAGAATTCCTCGCAATGATTCTTGTCCTTGCCGTCATGGTCATATGGTCCGTCTCCCTGAATGCTCCTCTTGAGGCGATGGCCAACAGATCGCTCACGCCAAATCCCTCGAAGGCTCCGTGGTACTTTCTCGGCTTGCAGGAACTCCTGGTGTATTTCGACCCCTGGATTGCGGGCGTGGTGCTTCCCACGATCATTTTGCTGGGACTGATGGCGATTCCCTACATCGATATCAACGAAAAGGGGAACGGCTACTATACCTTCAAAGAACGCAAGTTTGCGATTTTGACGTTTTCGTTCGGGTTTCTGGTTCTCTGGGTTACCCTGATTGGGGTCGGGACATTCCTCCGTGGACCGGGCTGGAACTTCTTCTGGCCTTGGCAAACCTGGGATCCGCATTATGTGGCAGTACTCACCAATGCGGACCTCTCCGAATACTTCGGAATTCCGTCGCATCTCCCGGATGCTTCCATCAACCCCGCAGCTTCTGTTTTTGGAGCGATTTGCATATTCGCGTACTATTCTGTTATCCCGCTGTATTGGATCAAAAAGCGTAATACAGACCTCTTGAAGAAGCTCGGATTTCTGCGCTATGCGATCGTATCATTCCTTTTCGTAACCATGATTGGTGTGGTGATCAAGATTATTCTGCGACAAGCGCCGCTCCTCTTTGGACTGAATCCGATCAAATACGTTTGGGTTACACCGTGGTTCAACGTGTGATCAACTTGTGATTCCTT
>DATDNS010000259.1:0-6991 GCA_036518155.1 Bacteroidota bacterium | reverse complement strand
AAGGACGGAATCCGGGCGGCATATCAGGTGTCGTGTTCACCGGCAACGGTTAACGAATACCTCGATTCTGTGGGATCAGAGCGCATCACGGAGAATGAAAAGCTCGGAAAGCTGGTAAAGCGAACGGGGGTAAGGCTGGCGGACCTGGTAAAACTTGATACCCTGAAGGCACATCCTTACGTGGTAAACCTGGACAGTGAAAAGAACAGCCGATTCAGGGCAGATGTCCTGGAACAAATAGAAATCGAATTGAAGTACGAAGGCTATATCGACAGGCAGATTGAACAAGTGCAAAAGTTTGAGCAATACGAATCTCAAAGAATTCCCGAAGGATTTGAGTTTAACGCCGTAAAAGCTCTTTCCACCGAAGGGCGGGAAAAACTGGCGAAAGTTCGACCCGCCTCTCTTGGCCAGGCGTCACGTATCAGCGGAGTAACTCCGTCTGACGTCTCTGTGCTCATGGTCTATCTCAAAGGCTAGATGTTCCACGTGAAACAACTCCAGTGAGCACCACGGAATCGCCTGCTATATGGTTGCGTAACGTCTGCCGCAAGAACGGCCTGGCGCTGAACGATGAACAGGTCCGACTGTTGGATCTCTATGTTCACCTTCTGCTTGACCGGAATAGCAAGATCAACCTCATTTCACGCCAGGACGAGGATCGGGTCTGGCAGAACCACATCCTTCACTCTATCTCGATTCTTTTCAAGATCGGTCTTAGACCAGGTTCGCGGATTATTGACATGGGAACAGGAGGGGGGCTCCCCGGAATCCCCCTGAAAATCCTTCTCCCGGATACCGAATGGTTGCTGATGGACGCAACACGCAAGAAGGTTACTGCCGTTCAGGAAATTCTTGCAAACATGGGTTTGCGGGGAGTCACCGCTGTTTGGGGAAGAGCAGAAGACCTCGCCCTCGACAAGAATCTTCGATCCCAATTTGATTATATTGTTGCCCGGGCGGTTGCCCCCCTCAAACAGCTCATACAATGGTCAAAACCGTTCCTGGGAAAACGTGCAGACGGTGGGGTTTCCGCAGCGAACGACACGTTGGTATCCCCACCCGCCCTGATTGCATTGAAGGGAGGAGAACTTGGAGATGAGCTTGAGGAAGCAGCCAAGGCAACGCTTGCGGGATCGATGAATACCATCAACCTTGTCTTCGCGGGGTCGGAAGATTTATCTGCGAGCGGCAAGAAAATCGTTATCGTGAAATTCTAAGAACGAGAATGGAGCTCTAGAATCTTGTCAGAAAAGAAAAATTTGTTCGAACAACTGCAGAACTTGACTACCGAACAGAGAAATGCGGCAAGCGCAAAAATCGATGCCGAGTCTATTCTGGGCGTTCTGAGAATTATCAACAACGAAGACAAGAAGGTCGCGCTCGCCGTAGAATCCCAGATCCCGTTCATTGCACAGGCAGTCGAGATTGTTGTCAAGGCGTTCAGGAATGGTGGCAGGCTTATTTATGTGGGGGCGGGGACGAGCGGGAGACTTGGTGTGCTTGACGCAGTAGAGTGTGTGCCAACATATGGAACAGATCCGGATATGGTGCAAGGTATTATCGCGGGGGGAGAGCGGGCCATGTTTCGCTCTCAGGAGGGAGCCGAGGACAAGGAAGAAGCGGGTGCGGCTGAGATCGAAGCCAGGAAGGTTGAGGAAAGAGATGTTGTCTGCGGGATCGCTGCCAGTCTGCGCACCCCCTATGTTGTCGGCGCTATCAAGCGAGCCAAGAGTCTCAACAGTCGGACAATCTATATAACGACCAACCCGCGATCCAAACTCGACCTTCCGGAATTCAGAGATCTTTCGGAAGCAATTGACGTCGCAATTTGTCCCGAAGTCGGGCCGGAAGTGGTCATGGGATCCACGCGGATGAAATCCGGCACCGCGCAAAAACTTGTCATGAACATGATCACCACCACCGCGATGATTCGTCTCGGCAAAGTCTACGAAAATATGATGATCGACCTGCAGATGACGAACCAGAAACTGAAAGAGCGTGCAAAACGGATCGTGATGATAGCGACCGGTGTAACATACGAACAGGCGGAGGCATTTCTTGGCGACGCCAACTGGCACGTCAAGACAGCCCTGGTGATGATTAAAGCGGGTGTATCCAAAGAAGACGCCGAGCACCGTCTGCAACAGGCCGACGGTTTTGTGCGCCCCGCAATCGACGGCAGGTCCTATAAAGGCATCTGAGCTTCACTTTATCAAAGTAAAGTGTTAATTCCAGGCAAGGAGACGATACGACGATGACCCCCAGGGTTGTGCTTGATCCGGAGATGTATCCGCCCTTCGAAGGCTTTCCCAAAGAAGGTCTTCAATTCTTCAGGAAATTGAAGCGGAACAACAACAGGACGTGGTTTGAAGGCCACAAACAAGAGTATGAAGAATACCTGAAGCTGCCGATGCAGTCGTTCATCTCCTCCCTCCAGCCTCATTTTGCCACCTTTGCACCTGAATTCGATTTGAGCCCCAAACGCTCGATTTTCAGAATCTATCGGGATGTCCGCTTCAGCAAAGACAAGACGCCGTACAAAACGCATATAGCCGCCCATTTTGTTCTTCGGGGCCGTGAGAAAGGTTTCGTCGGTTCTGGTTACTATCTTCATATTGAACCCGGTGAGGTCTTTGTTGGCGGCGGAATTTACATGCCTGACCCCGATCAGCTCAAAGGAATCAGAACAGCGATTGCACAACATTCTGATGAATTCCTCTCTATCATCAACGCCCGGGCGTTCAAGAAAAGGTTTGGAAAAATTGAGGGGGACAGACTCCAGAGAATTCCGAAGGGATACGACGACTCTCATCCAATGGCCGAATGGCTTAAGCTGAAACAGTTCTTTGTCGGCAAGTCTTTTCCGGATACGTTCTGCCGCAAGCCGTCACTCGTCGAAACGGTAGCCGCGGTCTGCCAGGATGCGGCGCCGCTTGTCAGGTTTCTCAATCGCGCCGTTGCGAAATAAGCTGTCCGACCCTCACAAGCCAATCCAAATTCTCAAAACGCCCGCAATCATAATCAACAACAAACACAAAAGGAATCTAAATTCATGGGCCAAATCCGGGGATACGCAAAACACTGCCTTTTTTCGTTCCTGTTTGTATCGAGCGCATATGCTCAAACGAGCACGGGGCAGCAATACGACTCACTTGCGGTCAAAATCTTTCAAACCTCGCTCCGATCCGGCAAGGCTTACGGCATTCTCACCGAACTAACGACGACAATCGGTAACCGTCTCAGCGGTTCAGCGAACGCAGCAAAGGCGGCGCAATGGGCCAAACAACAAATGGAGGAATGCGGTCTGGAGAACGTCCATCTTGAACCCTGCAAGGTCCCGCATTGGGTCCGTGGAGAAGTCGAGGAAGGCGCCCTGCTTCTGTCGGACGGTCAGAAGATACCGCTAGCCATAACAGCCCTGGGCGGCAGTGTGGCCACGCCGACACAGGGGATAACTGCCGGGGTTCTCGAAGTGCATTCTTTTGCCGAGTTACGGAAGATGGGGGAGGCTGCAAAAGGGAAAATCGTGTTTTTCAATAGGCCATTTGACAAAACGAAGTTCAACACATTTGAAGCATACGGCGGGGCCGTGGATCAACGATGGGCCGGTTCAATGGAAACGGCAAGAGCCGGTGGAGTAATGGCGCTTGTCCGCTCAGTTACGTCGCACCTGGACAACGCCCCCCACGCCGGTGTCATGGGCTATGCTGATTCGCTGCCAAAAGTCCCGGGTGTTTCGATTAGTACCATTGGGGCAAACCAGCTCAGCGAGTGGTTGGAGAAGGACAAGAACCTTAAAGTCCATATTCGAACGTCGTGTCAAACCCTGCCCGACGTCGAATCCGCGAACGTCGTCGGTGAAATCCGGGGCAGCGAAACGCCCAACGAGGTAATCGTTGTGGGCGGACATTTGGACAGCTGGGACAAGGGTCAGGGTGCTCACGATGACGGCTCAGGGGTCGTCCAATCGATCGAGGCGTTGAGACTGTTGAAACAACTTGGGTTGAAGCCGAGACGAACGATTCGCGCTGTCGCTTTTATGAACGAAGAAAACGGTGGCCGGGGCGGTGAGGCCTACGCGGCAAAGGAGCGCCCTGGTGAGAAACACATCGCGGCAATTGAATCAGACATGGGCGGGTTCATGCCGAGGGGATTTGGGGTGAGCACCGATTCCGTTCGTTTCCAAAAGATCGCACGGTGGCAACACATCTTTAGCCCCATTTGGGCGGACAGAATTGTCCCGGGGGGCGGTGGAACGGACATCTCGTATCTCGCTTCGAAAGGCGTCCCGGAGATCGCATTAATTCCCGAGTCGCAACGGTATTTCGACTATCACCATTCAGACAACGACACGATTGACAAAGTCAACGAGCGGGAGCTTGAACTCGGAGCCGCCTGTCTCGCCATTTTGACTTATGTTCTTGCGCAGGAAGGCCTTTAAGGGATACCATAACGAATTTCCCGCATCCCCGGTCACAAAGAGAGCAATCAAATTCTCCACGGCGAAAGATGATCAATCGAGACTATATCCTGAGGATGATCGAGCAGCTCTCTCGCTTCCTCGCAAAAGCATTGTTGATGCGAGATGGAAAAGAGTACATCGAGGCAGTCGGCGAGATCAAGAAAGCGGGGAAAATGTTTCTGGGCCTGAATCCTGAGGCGATGGACGCACTCTCCGATCGGGATCTTATCAGGCTCTGGAGCGTCGGGACAGACCTTGACGCCGAAAAATGTGCTCTCGCAGCACAAATCTTCAGGGTTGAAGGAGAAATCTATGAGTCGCAGGGAGACTTCGACAGGGCATCTGACGCTTACTACAAATCGTTCAGCTTGCTTACGGAAACAATCAACTTTCTTAAGGAAAAAATACCCACCGAGTTGATCGCAAGCGTTGACTTTCTCGCACAGCATCTGGATGTGTCGACCGCTTCCGCTTCCCTCCAAAAGAAACTCTTTACCACGTATGCGACCATCGGCCGCTTCTCAAAGGCGGAAGACCTCCTCTTCGACCTGATTCAACAGGATGCCTCATTTTCGGAAGAAGGGAAGCGATTCTACCAACATCTACTCAATCGCAGCGATGAGGAACTGGAGAAAGGCAATCTTCCGCGTTCCGAGGTCCTAGAAAGTCTTGCAGAATTGAACAAGCAACATTGAAATTCCCGCCTCAGATGCCACTCAGCGCCTACGTTTACCGGTCACTACAGATAATCTGGAAAGAATGATTCTATGACGCAACGATCGGCTTTACTCGTCGGTGCGAGCGGACTTGTGGGAGGCAACTGCCTGGACGTGCTCCTGCAGACAGAGGAATACGAAAGGGTTGTCATCCTGACGCGCAGACCGCTCCTCCTGGAGCATCCGAAACTTGAAGAACACGTTGTAGACTTCGACCGTCTCGATGACGCTGCGCCGCTCATGAATGCCGACGATGTCTTCTGTTGTCTGGGGACCACGATCAGGGCGGCCGGTTCGCAGTCAGAGTTCAAAAAGGTCGATTTCACATACACCGTTCAAGTCGGTGCGATTGCTGTCCGGAATGGAGCCGACCAACTGCTTGTTGTGACTTCGTTGGGGGCCAATCCAAAATCGAAAATATTCTACAACCGCATCAAAGGAGAGACCGAAGAAGCGCTTGCGAAGCTACCGTGTGAGTCAATCCACTTCTTCCGCCATTCTCTGTTGCTTGGCAATCGAAAAGAATCACGTCGTGGCGAAAAAGCAGGAATCGCGGCGATGCGGGCATTCTCGTTGTTGATGGCCGGCCCCCTGAAGAACTATCGACCGATTGAGGCGAACGTGGTTGCACGCGCCATGGTTCTCACCGCCCTCAGCAACCAATCCGGAGTCATCATCCACGAGTCTGACCAGATTCGGTCGATATCTGCTGCCGCGGTTCGACATCTGTAAGGTTTGATTTTGCAGAGGGTGGGCGACCAGCTCCGTGCACCCGTCTAAAGGACCACGAATTCCCGGTATTGACCCTGCCCCAACCGCTCGCATCGCAACAAAGAACTGGCGAATCCGTATCCTTCCCGAGTTTCCTTTCTTCCGACCGTCCGACGACAGAGGAGCCCCGCTATGGATGCCCGCACATCGAATCGTTCCGCACAGTGGTTTTTCCCGTTAATTGTCGCGTTTGTCTTTGTCGGCGCGACCGCACCGCCTCCTAAAACGCCCCCAATACTCATTATTCCACCAACACCTGTACTCGAGCAAGGAACCGTTGTTGCGTCGTTGAAAGATTTTACGAAGGAAGAAGTCCGCGGCATAGGAATAACACTTACCAAAGATGTTGCCGTGCATATCTCAGCAGTTGGCGGAGGAGACAGGTCGTTTTTTGGGAACACATTCGGAGAGGACGAATCGGAGCAGATGTTTGCCGCGGGCTGGATCATTAACGCAGAAGACAGAAAGCCCGTCTGGGATATGACGATGGACAATACTTCCGGCAGGGCAAACCGGCGAACGTGCGAAGAAGATGTCACCCTCAAGAAAGGGTCGTATGAAGTCTACTTCATGGCGTATGGCTACAGCGCGGGCAGAACGTTTTCACACTGGCCGATGAATATCGACAGACGACAGAAGCACCGTTCATCCGACAGGATGTTCGGGGGTCTGTTGAACCTCTTTCGCGGAGACGACAAGGAACTCTACGACGAGTTCATGGAGTATGCACGCGACACGTGGGGAATCACGCTCACCGTGCCCGACGGAGACGCATCCTCTGTTACAACTTTTGGCGCTCCGAAAACCGACAGTCGCAGCCTCGTCTCCGAGATCCGCGTCGGTGATAACGTTGTCTATCGAAAGGATCTCGTCGTTGGGCGGGATGTAACGATGCACGTTTATGCGGTGGGTGAAGGGCGGAAGAACGATGAACTGTTCGACTACGGATGGCTCGTGAATGCCGACACGAGAGTGCGTGTCTGGGAAATGAACCGACACAATGTCGTGTATGCCGGCGGCTCTTCGAAGAACATCAAGT
>DATDNS010000258.1:0-2524 GCA_036518155.1 Bacteroidota bacterium | reverse complement strand
ACGGCGCCGGTCCCTGGAAACAATTCCTGAATATCACCATCCCCATGCTGGCCCCGACAACTGTCTTCGTGGTCATGATTACGGTTATCGGATACTTTCAGTTGTTTGCAGAACCATACGTGATGACCGACGGCGGGCCGATGAATTCCACGATGAGCGTCGTGATGATGATGTACGAGCAGGGGTTCCGGTGGTGGAATATGGGATACGCGGCGGCGATTGCGTTCGTTCTGTTCGTGATCATCATGCTCTTTACTCTTCTGCAGTTTGCAATCCAGCGGAGGGCCGAAGCGTGAAGCGCAGGACAGGTGTCTACGTTCTCAACACGGCTCTTGCCGTCATCGCCATCGTGACAGTGTTGCCGGTCCTCTGGATGTTGTCCGCTTCGTTCATGAAATCGGGCGAAGCAAGCGCCGTTCCGTTGAGGTTTTTTCCTTCGCACTGGACGTTGGAGAACTACGCGGCGCTCATCGAGCGGCTGCACATTGTCCGCTATTTCTTCAACAGCTTTGTGATTGCATCGGCAGTCACATTGATTTCGCTTGTCTTCAATTCGATGGCCGGATTTGCATTTGCGAAATACCGGTTTCCAGGCAAATCTCGACTCTTTCGCCTTCTCCTGAGTGGTATGGTCGTTCCCGCCCAGGTAGCGATGCTGCCGTTGTTCCTGATGCTCAAGATGATGGGATTCGTGAACACGTATGTCGGTGCAATCATTCCCGGTCTAGCAAGCATCTTTGGGATCTTCCTCATCAGGCAATTCGTGTTCTCCATCCCGGACAGCCTTCTTGAGGCCGCAAGGATTGACGGGGCGAGCGAATTCAAGGTCTATCGCTCCGTCGTCCTCCCCCTGTGCAGACCAATTCTGTTCACGCTCGCGCTCTTTACGTTCATGGGGACGTGGAATGACTTCATGTGGCCGCTCATTATTATGTCGGATAATTCCATGTATACGCTCCCGGTCGCGATCGCAAATCTCAGGGGAGAACATCTTCTCGATCTGGAACTGATGATGGCCGGGTCGGTGGTCACGATACTACCAGTCGTCATTCTCTTCCTCGCCTTCCAAAGGCATTATGTGCGCGGAATTATGGTTGGTGGTGTCAAAGGATAACGCCGGTGCTCGAATGCTGAAACACACCGTGACTCTTCTGCTGCTTGTGCTTGCCGCCAGCGCCCAGGAAAAGGACGCCTTGACAATTCTCGATCCGTGTGACGACACGCTGGCGTGGAAAACTTTCCACTCGGCAGGTGTGACTGTAAGCGACGAAAGCGACCGCGGAATAGAAGGGGGAGCGATTCGGTTCGATGTGGAATTTACGAAAGGATCCGGATACGGAGGAGTGACCAGAAATTTCAACGTCGCGCTCCCCGAAGACTATGAAATCACGTTTGTGATGCGTGCCACCGTCCCGGTGAACAACTTTGAATTCAAGGTCAGCAATGACTCGGCAGGCGAAGATATCTGGTGGGTCAACAAGAGGAACTTCGAGTATCCGACGCAGTGGAAACGAATTGTCATCAAGAAGAGGCATCTCTCGTTCGCGTGGGGACCACGACCGGCACCAAAGCCAGACGCACTGAAGCGGATGGAACTTGTCGTCACAGCGGGCAAGGGAGGGAAAGGCAGCGTCTGGATCGACGACCTTCGATTGATACCGCTCGAGCCACCGCCGAGAACTGTGCCCGTGCCAGTCGTCTCCGCATCTTCCAACAGGCGCGCGTCGTCATCCGTGTTCACTCTCGATTCGTCGGAAAAAGGGGATTGGAAGAGCAGCGGAGGTGTGGATCAGTGGATTGAATGCGACTACAGATACCGGCGGGAATTTGGCGCCGTACGGCTTGACTGGGCAAATGCAATGCGGGGTCTCGACTATGATATCCTGTGCTCTGACGACGGCAGAACGTTTGATACGACATACGCTGTACGCGATGGAAAAGGAGGTTCTGTCATTCTTTTCACGCCCGAGTCTGAAGCGCGTTTCATAAGGCTCGCAATGCATCGTAACGGAGGAGCGAAACCGTTCCGTCTGCATCGTGTAGAACTTATTTCGAGTGATTCACTATCCACCCCAAACCAGTACTTCGAGACGCTCGCCGCAGTCTCGAAACCGGGTTGGTATCCGCGATATTTTTCGAAACAGGCATCATATTGGACGGTCGTCGGGGTGGCCTCCGACAAGAAAGAAGCTCTCATCAACGAAGATGGGGCAATAGAGATCGACAAGCAATGCCTGTCCCTCGAACCCTTCGTGCGAGATCACGATGGCCGATTGCTCTCCTGGGCCAATGCAAAGGAAGAACAGGGTTTGACGGATGGCTACCTGCCGATCCCGACCGTCACCAGGATATATGATGGATGTTCACTGTCGATGACCTGCGTTGCCGATGGTAAGCCGGATTCTTCATATCTGCTCGTCAGGTATACCCTCAGGAATGTGTCCCCATCTCCGAACACCGGAAGCTTCTACATTGCTTTGAGGCCGTTCCAGGTCAATCCCACGTACCAGTGGTTGAACACAGA
>DATDNS010000257.1:0-3359 GCA_036518155.1 Bacteroidota bacterium | reverse complement strand
CACCTTTCGCAGTCGCGAGTGCAATCTTGTCGTGTTCGACAATACCGACAGCCATGGCGTTTACCAGCGGATTACCCTGATAGCATTTGTCAAAGTAGATCTCCCCGGCGACATCGGGCACGCCAAAGCTATTCCCGTAGTCGGCGATTCCTTTCACCACATTTTTGAACAGGTATTGAACCCGCTTATCTGCCAGATCTCCGAACCTCAAGGAATTGAGCACGGCGACCGGCCTCGCGCCCATCGAAAAAATGTCTCTTAAAATTCCTCCAACACCCGTTGCCGCTCCCTGATACGGTTCAACCGCCGATGGATGGTTATGGCTTTCAATTTTGAATGCAACAGCAAGCCCTTCACCAATATCAACCAACCCGGCATTTTCTTCACCCGCCCCCACGAGCAGCCGCGTTCCCTTTCTCGGAAGTGTCTTGAGCAGTGCAATGGAGTTCTTATAACTGCAGTGTTCACTCCACATGACACTGAAAATCCCCAGCTCCGTATAGGTCGGGATTCTACCCAGGAATCCGAGCATCATCTTGTATTCGTCTTCGGTGAGACCGTGCTGCCTTGCGAGTTCAAGGTCGACCACTGGTTCATCTTTGATGACAGGCGAGTATTTCATGGGAATGCTTCAGTCCTCGACGGTGGTTATCCTGGTTCAATCACGATGAGGGGCTCCCCTTTTTCTACCGCTCTTCCGGCATCAACGAGAATCGTTTTCACGCTGCCCGCAATCATCGATTTTATCTCATTTTCCATTTTCATTGCCTCAAGAACGATAAGACCGCTGCCAGCCGCAACCGGGTCCCCTGCACTGACTTCAATTCTGAGCACTTTACCCGGCATCGGAGCTCTGACCGTCTGGTCCGATGTCGACCTCTGGCCTCGTTGAAGTGCATTCCTTTTTAGCAGCGCCTGGTGATCCTCAACCCTTCCATCGTACAGATTGCCGTTCACTCTCACGTGCAAGAGATGATCCTCGCTGTCGTCTTCATGTTGTATCGCGGATATCTCGAACACGGCATCATTGAGTTTAAGTGAAACCTGCCCTTGTCCCGTCTCCGCCAAGTCAAAGAGGTAGATTTCATCGTCAATCCGGGCCCTGTTGTCATCCAGCAGGGTCACCGTATATACCGATGTGCCGAAACTGGCAAGATATTGATTGGGATTCATTGGTATGAATCCAGTTTCATCCTTCGCCACCGCGAGTGAACTCCATTGTGGTTGGCATCCTGACGTTCAGCTTGAACCCGAACTTTCCTGTTCAAGAGCACTGCTGCAAGCGCGGCCGCAATCTCTTCCTGAGGCTTGTTGGGACGCAACTTCCGGAAATCGAAATGTTCATCGACGTACCGTGTATCGAAAATTCCTTTCCGGAAGTCTTCATCATTGAGCACAAACTGGCAGAACGGGATCGTCGACTTGACCCCGTGGATGAGGAATTCCGAAAGGGCTCTCCGCATTGCCTCAATGGCCTCAATGCGGGACGAACCCCACGTGATCACTTTCGCCATCAGTGGATCGTAGAACATAGTGATTGCGTCACCTTCAGCAAACCCGTTGTCAGTCCGGACCCTTGGACCCTGTGGAACAACGTAACGCGCAAGCCGTCCCGTCGATGGGAAGAAGCTGTTTTCCGGGTCTTCGGCGCAGATCCTGCATTCGATTGCGTGTCCATTCGCCACTATCCCGGATTGCGAGAACGATAGCGGAATGCCGTCGGCAATGCGAATTTGTTCTTTCACGAGATCGATACCCGTGACAGTCTCTGTAACGGGATGTTCAACCTGAAGTCGGGTATTCACCTCAAGAAAATAGAATTTTCCGTGTGCGTCAATGAGGAATTCCACCGTTCCGGCATTCGTGTAACCGACGGATCTGACAAGCCGGGTCGCCGCTTCCCCCATCACCTTGCGTAATTGTGCATCAACGACGGGAGAAGGGGACTCTTCCATCACTTTTTGATGACGCCGTTGGATGGAACATTCTCGTTCGCCGAGGTAGACCGTATTGCCCGAACGGTCGGCAAGTATTTGTATTTCAACGTGTCTCGGCCGTTCGATGAACTTCTCGACATAGATTCTCTCGTCGCCGAACGCACTTTTCGCTTCTGAACGGGCGATGCGGAGGGCGTTTGACAATTCATCCTTCGCTTTGACAACTCTCATTCCCTTGCCCCCCCCTCCTGCGGCGGCTTTGAGAAGCAACGGATATCCAATAGTATCCGCTAGTGCGAAGACATCGGTCTCACGTTCGATTGGGTTGTTCGTCCCGGGAACGGTGGGTATTTGGAGCCGATCTGCGACTTTCCTTGCAGCCGTTTTATCCCCCAATGCACGAATTGCCGCCGCCGGCGGCCCTATGAATATGATTTCCGCTCTTTCAACTTCTTCGGCGAAGGACGGATTTTCCGAAAGGAATCCATAGCCGGGGTGAATAGCGTCGACGCGCGCTCTTCCGGCGATCTCCAGGATCTTATCCTGTCGAAGATAACTTTCCGCCGCAGTGTTGCCTCCAAGAGCATAGGCCTCATCCGCCATCCGCACGTGCATGGCGGTTCGATCGACATCGGAGAAAACAACGGCGGCCCGGATATTCATTTCGCGACATGCCCGGATAATCCGGACCGCAATTTCGCCTCTGTTTGCTATAAGGATTTTCTTGATCATTTGTTCAATCAGGAAATTTCCACCACAGTCACCCCGGTTCCGCCTTCGTTCCACTCGCCGAGATGGAAGGATTTGACGTGCGGACACGTCTTCAGAAATTCTGATATTCGTTTTCGCAATGCTCCGGTACCTTTTCCGTGGATGATATCCACCCGGTGAAGTCCTGACACAAACGCATTGTCGAGAAATCGTTCAACCTCTGAGACCGCTTCATCCCCCATGAGTCCCCTGAGGTCGATTTCGTTCTTTGCGTCAATTTGCGGGAGATCCTTGCGGGGGGCGGAATACAGAGGACCCTGCATCGACGTTTGTTTGACCAGTCCACTCAGTGGAACCCGCATTTTCGCGTCCCCCCAGGTTACGACGGCGTATTCCTTTTGAATTTGGCAGATCTCGCCAACCTGACTGCCGTCCCGGAGCCTGACATAATCTCCGGTTCTGAATGACTCTGGACTCAAATCCTGTGTTTCTTCCGGCGGCAATTGAGTATGAAGACGTTCTGTCATTTCACGAAGTTCTTGTCTTGCCGCGCGTACCACTTCCGGTCTTGCACTGCTTTCTCGAATTTCTTTAATTGCTTGCTCGATTGTCGCTTTGGTCGACCGAACCATATCCCTTGCCTCTGCAATTGCCTTCCGTTTCACTTCGGCAATTTCTTTTTGGACAGTGCGAGTTTTGGCCTCATAGTCC
>DATDNS010000256.1:0-3721 GCA_036518155.1 Bacteroidota bacterium | reverse complement strand
CCCGACCTCGTGAAGAAAGTGCTGGAACAGGTTCGGCAGCAGGGAATTGCCGCAACGTTCAGAAGAGTCCAAAGCCGGCTCGAATCGCTCGCCTCGCTTGGGTATTCGGCTTCGGGACAGGTGATCGCTGTCGGTGATGGGATTCGCGATATTGCGGTTGGTGATGCGGTTGCTTGTGCTGGCGCCGGATATGCAAATCACGCCGAGTACATACTCATTCCCCGAAACCTGTGCGCGAAAATACCGCGCGGTGTGGGGTTTGACGATGCAGCCTACACAACCATTGGCGCAATTGCGCTCCAGGGGATACGGCAGACAGCTCCGACACTGGGTGAGTCGATAGCCGTCGTTGGCTTGGGTCTTCTCGGGCAGTTGACGGTTCAGCTTCTCAAGGCACAAGGGTGCTTTGTCATCGGTCTGGATCCAGATCCCAAAGCCGTGGCTCTTGCGAGACTCTCCGGCGCCGATAGCGCCGTTGGAAAAGGTTCCGCCGATGCGCGGAAGGTCGTTATGTCATTGACCAAGGGAAGAGGAGTGGACGCGGTAATTATTACTGCTGCAACACCGAGCAACGATCCCGTTCAGAGTTCCGGGGAGCTTTGCAGGGAAAAGGGAAGGGTTGTGCTCGTTGGTGATGTCGGACTTCAGCTGCCACGTGCACCGTATTACACGAAAGAACTTGATTTTCGGTTCTCTCGGTCGTACGGCCCTGGACGTTATGACCCGTACTATGAGGAACAGGGAAGAGATTATCCGTTCGGGTATGTCCGCTGGACTGAAAACAGGAACATGGAAGAATTCCTGCGGCTCCTCGCGACTGGTCAGGTGAATGTGGGGAAACTGACCACGCATCGGTTCAATGTTGACAATGCAGAAGGTGCCTACAAACTCATTGCCGGCCGCGATAAAGGGAAATCAGAACGCTACGTCGGTGTGCTGCTTGACTACGAGGGAACTCACGTGCGTGGCGACCGGATGGTTACCAAAGTTGAACTGGCACCTGTTGCGAAAGCGACGCACCCCAAACCTTTGAACATCGGCTTCCTTGGCGCAGGGAGTTTCGCCCAGGCGTCCCTCCTGCCCCCCTTGCAGGCGCACCCGGGCATCTCCCTCGTTGGTGTTTGCACTGGAAATGGGTTGAACGCCAAGAGCACAGCCAGGAGTTTTCGGTTTCAATTTGCAACAACAAATTCCCGGGACATCATTGATCAAGAATCAATCGGGACGGTTTTCATTGCCACCCGCCATAATTTGCACGCGGCGTATACAATCGAGGCACTGAAGAAAGGGAAGAACGTCTTCGTTGAAAAACCACTCGCCATGAATGAGGATGAGTTGGGATCGATCGTGAAAACCTATCAGACAATCGCACGCTCAGGAAAGAACGGATTGCTGATGGTTGGGTACAATCGCAATTTTGCTCCTTCTGTAAAGACCGCCAAGGCATTCTTTGCAGAGGCTACCGGGCCGTATGTCATCAACTACCGGGTGAATGCGGGGTCCATGCCTTCCACACACTGGACAAGAAACCCGTCGGAGGGTGGAGGGCGGATTATCGGCGAAGTCTGCCACTTTGTTGCCCTGATGCAGCATTTTGTCGGCGCAACGCCGGATCGTGTATTTGCAGAACAGATGTCTGCTTCGGGGTCCATGAATCCGGAAGATGATTCCGCTGTCATTACCATACGATTCGGGGACGGCTCGATCGGCACGATTTCCTATCTGGCGAACGGCGCTTCGTCGGTGCCGAAAGAATACATCGAACTGTCATCGACCGGCCGCACCGCGGTAATCGACAACTTCCAGTTTCTCAGACTCTACAACGACGGAAGGATTGTCGAAAAGAAAACAAACACTGTGCAAAAGGGTCACAAGGAAGAAATCGAGGCATTTCTGCATTCTGTTGAAGGAGGCACGGGTTCGCCTATACCATTCGAGGCCCTCGTTGCAACATCGAAAGTAACATTCAAAATCCTGGAGTCGCTCAGAATGGGTTCACCAATCGCCGTATGATCATTGCCAGGAATTGTGGGACCGGAAGCTTGCTGGGAATTGCCGTGTTTTTCGTGGAAATATCGATGACGTGTGTTGCAGTCTCGCAGCAGGCAAGTCCCGGTCATGGGATTTTAGAAATCACAGGTGGACTTGGTGTAAGCGCCATTGGAGATCCGTCGATCGTTGATTACATGAACTCTGTCGCGGAGCTATCACCCGATCAACAGCTGAGCGAATTTACATCGGCGCCTGAATTTTTTATCACACCGGAAGTACAATTCTCAGACAATTGGTCGATCGCCCTTGAGTACAGCTATATGTTGAAATCGTATAATTCAGTGGGGGCGTCCCAGTGGGATTTCACCTATACTGCACAGATGCCGAGTATCCTCCTCCATTACCTCATGCCGGGCGAAGGGTATTGCCTCAAGTACGGAGGAGGCCTTGGCTATGCTTTCGGAAAGTTCACGGAACAGTATCCAATCACCGGGTCTGAACTTACTTCCACGGCTTCCGGGCCTCTGGTGAAAATCGAACTGGTGGGAAATACCGAGTTCGATGAACATTTCTGGGGAAGCATCGGCGTGGACCTGAGATGGGTGTTTGCCGGCGTTTTCAAGAACAGCAGTGTTGGGACGGTTGCATCGCCGAAACTCAATTTCTTCTCGGCAGGATTGAAATTCGGGGTTACCTACGAACTATGAGAGGCAGTTCACCGTTTGAATTGTTGCGGCACTTTCGAAACAATGCTGCCCCGAACATGGAGAAAATCCGGTGACGATTTTCCAGGCCATTGTATTGGGATTTGTCCAGGGATTCACCGAATTCCTGCCGGTCAGCAGTTCAGGTCATCTGGTTCTGGCACAGCATCTCCTGGGTGTTGCCAGCACGGAAGCCTTTTCATTCGATATCTTTGTCCATTTTGGGACCCTGTTCAGCATCATCGTCGTATTCTGGAACGACATCAGAGAGATTCTCGTGAGTTTCTGGAGTACCGCAGCGACCCTTGAACTGAGAGCATCATTCAGGGACAGCGAAGCCTTCAGACTGGGTATTGCAATTCTGGTCGGCACCATTCCAGCCGGGATTGTCGGATTGCTCTTCCACGACCAGGTCAAGGATGCGTTTACCGATCCCAAGTTCGTATCGATGAATCTCGTCATCAACGGATTGATTCTGTTCCTGACGCGGCTTGCACGTCCTGTAAAAGGAAGGAAGGTGGGCACGCTGACTTCGCTGATCGTTGGCATCGCGCAAGCCGTAGCCATTCTCCCGGGCATCTCGCGTTCGGGTACGACGATGAGCGCGGCCATCTATTGCAGGGTAAGCCCCGTTCAGGCCGCCCGTTTTTCGTTTCTCCTGGCGTTGCCGGCGATTGCCGGGGCTGCGATCGTTGAGACGGTCCAACTGGTAAGAATCGGGAGTTCGGTAAGTGTTGGATCAATCCTGGCGGGATCCATTGTTTCAGCGGTGACCGGCTATTTCGCGATCAAGATTCTTCTCGGAGTCGTTGAGCGGGGAAAATTCAGGGTATTCGCATTTTATTGTTTTGCCGTCGGAATCATCGGCATACTATTCATCTAATCGAGGAGGAACTGTCCATGAGTCGTAGTCTCATCATCTGTCTGCTTTGCACGGCGCTTGTCTCGTGCGTCTCCGGTCAAACGAAAGAGGACACCGGCAAGTCAACGGCAAGAACGAAATCCACCAAACCAAACAAGGAGCA
>DATDNS010000255.1:0-3107 GCA_036518155.1 Bacteroidota bacterium | reverse complement strand
TCTCGGAAGCAACACCCCGATTCGTCGCGCTGATCGTGTGATCATCACACCGCGCAATGAAAGCGGATTGATGGCATCAAATCGTCCGTCACCGCGGCCCGCGATCCCAGCGCTGCAGCCGACGGAACCGCAACCCGAAGCTGCCGCTCCAGATCCGAATGCTACCGGTGAGGCCGCACAGGAACCGAAGAAGGACGAAACGGATCCGAACGCTGAAAAGGCTGACAAGGACAAGAAAGACGAAGCGGATAAGGACAAGTCGGCGGACAACAAAGAGCCTTCTGCGGATGACGCAAAAACCGCGGAAAGTGCAGACGCGAAGAAAACCGATGAGGCTGATGCGGCCGTAGCGGCTATGGCGGATGCACCCGCAGTTTCCGCCGAACCTTCTGCCGCTGAGCGGATGGCGAACCTTCCCGAGGGAGTCAACCCGGCGTTGGCGTCGCTGTACCCGTCACTTTTTGGGAATGGTTCGCAAAACTCTGGTGGAAGCAACGGTTCGACGGGTAATCCGATCGTCATGCCGAACGGATCGAACGCGCAGCGCATTCCGCAACAGGCTTATAACCCGGTTCCGATTCAGTACAATTCGGCCGGTCAACCGATCCTACCAAGCAATATTCCGCCGGGCATGTGGAATCTCTATCCAGCGAATTTGCTGGACTTGATCAGAAGCAGTAATCCGCCGGTGCTTGGACCGGTCACCCCGCTGATTCCTGGTTCAACTGGAAATGGGGCGGGCGTACTGTGGAATCAGGGAATGACTCCGCCCAGGCACTAATTACGTATTTTCTTCCCGGCCCCGAAGTTATATTGTGTTAACTGCTGTTGTGCTTCTCGATGGCGCCATTCACTAGCAAATCTTCGCCTATCCTGGATATTTTTACATCAAAATATTAACCTCGTAGTTACCGCCCATTGAGGCAGTGTCCTTCCCTCTTTGTGAAATTGTTTGCAATCCTTCATTAGGTTAAGCGGCTAATTCCGTTGAGTTAATTAGACAAGTCTTTGGTAATTCGATTGCACTAGCCAGAACCGGCTACTCCGTTTTTGGGCCTGAACGTATCCCCTCGGTTTCACAAGATTCAGCTGTAGCAAAGGTTGAGAATGATCCCGGACCGGATGCGCAATCCGCTTGACCTCAATGTTCATGCGGATATCCCTGCGCATAGCAGAAGCATGGAACAGGTCTGGGAATTCTTAGGCACGGTAGTAGCCGATCGCCGAACCTCTCCATCTGCCGTTTCGCTCGCGGTGTTTGCGTTTCCCATTCGGGGAAGGCGAACGAAAAACAACCCATTTTCATTTGTGGATAAGACTTTTGCAGAGAAGAATGGCAAAGTCGGCAGTAACCATCCGTACCCAAGCATAATCGCGAATGCTCAGGGTTGGGAGAGCTTCAACACAGAGAAGCCGATCAACGGCTCGGTTTCGATCACGTAAGTCTTGGTTCGCAGCAAGACTCCGATGGTCGATGGCGATCGAACGGAAGACAAAGGGCCACAGCAATATGGCGGACCATCCACCGCCAAGGTCGTAACCCAATCAGCGTCGGGACCTAGTGATCAGCGGTAGCAGTGCCTCGGGAAATACGGGGTGTTGTACGCAATGTGAACTGACGTTTTGGGCAGTCAAACCTGACGACGGGGGGAAGGCCTACGGGCAGCCGTCCAGGTCACAATTTGCGGGGTGATATGCAAGACGTGGTGAAGGAACAACTAGCCAGCAATCGAGTACCAACCTTTTCGGTCCCAGGACTCATCCTGTTGGGCCCAGCCAACGCACAAGTATCGTGTAACGTGGAAGCATTGCGGATTCTCGCTTATCCGAATGGTTCGGTTAACGCGAAGAAAGTGCCTACCCTAATCGCAGAAAAGCTACCGTCCCTGATGCGCAGCCGTCCTGGCATAGACAACGAGCGAGAGATTTCGGAACTTGTGTCCGGTCGTCGCCGGTATCTGTGTTCGCGCTACAGTCTGGATATGCACGGACCTCAGGCGTTGCGCACGACGGCAATCCTGCTGGAACGTGCCGGTTCGCCGGACGTTACGATGTATGAGCTTTGTAACCGTTTTCATTTAACTTCGCGCGAGCGTCAAGCGGTGAGCTTTCTCGTGAAAGGCATGACGAGTAAGGAAATCGCGCAAGAAATGGGGATAAGCCCTAACACGGTGAAGTCATTCCTCCGCCTCGTCATGACGAAAGCTGGCGTGAGCACGCGTGCCGGACTTATCGGAAGGGTCGCCGGCATCTCTCTTCATAATTCCACGAGGAATGGTGAAGAGCACGCACTTCGCGGACGATAGAATCGTGAGTATTTGGGTGATTCGATATTCGTGAACACTGACAGTATAGGCTGCCCTTTCCATTGGCGAGGCTTGCGTCGATGGAAAGGGCGTTTTTCAACTTGTCCTAACGTAGCTTCCGCTCACCCTCCTGCTCTGATACTTTCAGCCCATGAATACTTCCCTCATCGACCTCAACAAGAGATTCGCAATTCCCGGAAAAGCTGAGATTCATGAAGGACGCGGTGGCTTGCCGTGCGTCCGGGTGTCTTCCCCGTCTGCATCGGGAGAGATATACCTGCACGGCGGACATGTAACCTCATGGTCTCCGAACTGCGGAAGAGACATTTTGTTTGTAAGTAGCCAGTCACAATTCAAGGATGGCCAGGCAATTCGCGGAGGTATACCAATTTGTTTCCCCTGGTTTGGACCGAAACATGACGACAAGACAGCGCCGTCGCACGGCTTCGTTCGGACTCGTTCCTGGAAGTTGACGAGGATCGATGCCTCGGGAACGGACGTTACAGTCAATATGTTCTACGAATCGAATGAGGAGACGAAACGCCTTTGGAATTTTGACTTTCGAATTGAGCACGAGGTGCGATTTGGCGGAGACTTGCAATGCGATCTGAAAGTGACGAATACAAGCTCTACGCCCTTTACGTTTGAATCCGCGCAACATACTTACTTCCGAGTGGGAAACATTCATCAGGTCGCGATCCTAGGCCTTGAAGGTACCAAGTACCTGGACAAGGTAGCTGCCGGACATGAAACGTTGCAGCAAGATGCAATCACCTTCAGTGGAGAGACGGATCGCGTCTA
>DATDNS010000254.1:0-3260 GCA_036518155.1 Bacteroidota bacterium | reverse complement strand
GAAGAAATGCAACGGCCAGTAAACCCGCCGCAACCAGGATGCCGGTCCTGGGATTTCCGGAAAATGCGGCGACCACTAATCCTGCCACTTGTCCGCCGCCGTAGAAAGTTTGCAGCCAGCCAATGCGTTCGTTCCACTCCGATTGCGGATGAGTTTCCACGATGTACAAATTGGCGACCGTGGCAGCCGACACGGCACCGGCACCCTGAGCAAGCGCAAGGACAAGTTCAAAATTCAGCGAAGGGATAAACGGAAAAGCGGCGAGAGCGAGGGCCGTTAGACTCAATCCGGCAAGGAGCAGCCATCGGTGCAATCCATAACGGTCAGCAAGTCCACCCCACGCGGGAGCTGTCAATCCCCCAAGATTGAACGCGCCCACGACTAATCCAATATCGGCAACGCTTCCCCTCCTGCCCACCGCTAGAGGCAGCATGATCGGAGCCAATCCCGCCACGGAGGCTCCCAGCAATGCATAGGAAAAATACCACGGCTCAATCCATTGCCGCCACGAACGCAGATTCTCACTCATTGAGCGTCGAGAAAAACAGATAGAACGTTGCCCGACAATCATCGATGGTCAACCGCCGCGCAGACTGCGTACGGTCGCGGAAACTGCACGTCCGTCGATCGTTACTGTCCGGTATGACAATCCGAGCAATTCGTTTCCTTCCACGCATCACCGACATCCTCCGGATGCTGGAATGCGAGACCTGCAGAATTCAACGTCGCGGGCGCTGCCGCGGTTCCCTGGTAGAGAATGGTATGACAGCTGTTGCAGTCTTTTGGAATGGTTTTGCCTTCAGCGCTCTTGTGCTTTCCGTCGTGACACCGGAAACAGCCGAGATTCGTCATGTGACCGACATTGTTGGGATATGCCTGCCAGTTCACGTTCATTTCGGGGAAGAAATTCCTGCTGTACTGCGTTTTCAACTCTTCGGATGCCGCCGCAATCAAATCCTTCTTCTGATCTGCGACAACAGGGTAGTGGTCCTTGTAATAGCCCAAAAACACCTGTGGGATCGAATCCATGGCAGCAGCAGTTGTTGCGTACGGTGTCACCAGCGCCTGTATCGATGCCATTCGTACGTTCGGCAACTCCGTACTGATCTTTCCCTGGGCGAGGCTCTGGTCCACGAGGCGGACCGGCGGGCGATAGCTGTGTGAGGGCTGATTGTGACAGCCAATGCAGTCCAGCTTGTGCATCGTCAGTTTCTTGAGCTCATCGACCGTCTTCGTTTCATCAGTTGAGACGTATTCAGTGACTTGGCCGGTATTCTTGTTCCTCGCCCGCACCCACGGAATCGATTGCTCGAGGCTGTCGTTTGCGACGTAGGTCATTTCTTCGGCGATGTTCATGTGCCAGTGGATTCCCCGGGAAGGAGCCTGTTGTCCCGCACCTCCTCCTCCTACCTTCATCAGCAAATCGACTGTCCACCGGGTGTTTTTTTCATCGGACTTGAAGTATGTCCTCAATTCCTCCTTCTCTCCGGAAAAGAATGCAGGCCAGTGGCACTGTTCGCAAGTTTCCTGGGCAGGACGCAGGTTTTTGATCGGGATCGGAATGGGACGCGGAAAATTGTTCGCAAGGACGGCGTACAACTGGTAGGCGCCAGAAAGTTTGGACCGCACATACCAGCCGGCGCCACCTCCGACGTGGCAATCGACACATCTGACCCGGGCGTGCGGAGAATATTGATAGGCGGTGAATTCCGGTTCCATCACAGTATGACAGGTCTTCCCGCAAAATTCCACCGATTCCGTCCACTGGAATGCCTGATAACTGCCGTACGCCGTAAAGAGCAGGAAGACAACGAAGATGATGGAGAAATACGTCACCGCATTCCGCTGTTCAGGGACTTCGAGGTTCAGCGTAAACACGATCCTGCTCGCCTGCATACCCTTCTTTCGCCGGCTTCGTTCCCTCACAATACCGACGAGCACAACGACAAGTCCCAGGATGAGCGGAACAGGCAGAACCACGTATGCAATGATGCCGAAATAGGCCGGCGGGGCCGCCATCACCTGGTCGACGACTGTCAAAAATGCGATTGTCGCGAACGTCACGCTCGCAATTGCCGCGCCGGCAAGACTTATGGGATTATAGAAAACGGCTGGTAAACGTCTCTTCATGGGTACTCCTGCGGTTGGATTTCATTTTCTCTGGAATTGTGGAATCGTCATCACCCGGACGCGGGCTCGTCAACACCAACAATTTACTCCGAACATTGTGAAAAAACCACATGAAAGAACATTTACCGGCACAATTTCTTGATTATGCTTCATGGTTTCGATACTTTAAGTCATTGACGGGGGGATTCAGCAAATCACCTGAAGTCCACCCCAATGCGGAAGGCAAAATTCTTGAACCTCAAGTTTTCTGATATTCTCAGCGGCGACAGTCCTGTCAACAAGAACTTGCTGCTTATTCTCTGGCTCGTTCTCTCCCTTCTTATTCTGATCATCGACTACAGGACAGGTCCCTTCATCCAGTTTCCGTTCCTGTTCATTCTCCCGGTAATGTTTTCAGCCTGGTTCAACGGGAAACGGTGGGGATATGCGTTCGCGCTTGGACTTTCGCTTTGTCGTTTCTATTTCAATTTTGTCTGGCACACCCCCTGGACACTCGTTGAGAGCTCCATCAATGCCGTGATCCGGGTTTCCGTTCTGTTGCTTCTGGCTTACCTTGCCAACAGGGTTGCGAAGGAGACGGGGTCAACGGAACGCGAGGTGAAACTCCTGGAGGGATTGCTGCCTATTTGCGCATCGTGCAAAAAAATACGGGACAAGAACAATGAGTGGCGTCAATTGGAGGCTTATATTGCGGACCACAGCGAAGCAAGCTTCACGCACGGCGTGTGTCCCGATTGCGCAAAGAAGTTGTATGGCGTGGAAGTAAAAGTTCCTTCAAAATAGATTTCTGTTTCCGGGCATCAAGCCACTGGCTGGCACGGGCGAACCGAAACGGTAAGTCCTTTCGAGTTTCCGTTCATTTTTCGGACTGCCAAATATATGCACCCTTCTGGTCGATATAGCCCGCCTGTCCACCATCCTCGACATACGCGACATGTCCTACAAATGCCGAGGCGTCGTCGAACTGTGGCTCAAGTCTGAAAGACCCCGTTGTGTCGATGTAGCCCCACTTCCCTTCGACACTGACGCAGGCCAACCCCTCGGAGAATCCTTTAACGTCGGAATACCCGGGACGGATCACCATCGTTCCCGACCGGTTGATGAAGCCCCACCCCCCTGACGCCTTCACC
>DATDNS010000253.1:0-3613 GCA_036518155.1 Bacteroidota bacterium | reverse complement strand
ATTGTAGTAGCCGCAATGCGGGCACGCCCGATGCTGCAGCTTCTTTTCGTGGCAATTCGGGCATTCTTGGATCGACGGAGAGGATGCCTTGTAATGGGTCCGGCGTTTCCTGCCGCGGGTTTTCGAATGGCGTCTTTTTGGATTTGGCATTCGGTACTTCCTTTAAGTGGTAACGAGCTCGTTCACGTGTGAATCAACACCCTGCGGAACATCAGTTCAGCGACATTTTCTTCAGGACTTCCCACCGCGGATCGGATTCTTCCTTGGGACACTTGCATTGCACTTTGTTCCGATTCACGCCGCACCGGGGACACAGCCCCTGACAATCTTCTCTGCAAAGAATCTTTCGCGGTACAGCCAGTATCAGGAACTGCCGGACATCGTCCCCGAGGTCAAGGACCGGGGCATCCGGACTCACGTACTGCACTTCGTCTTCGTTCCTGCCGTGCGCCCCGTTCTCTTCTGTCAAATAGACAATGGCGTAATGCGCAGAAAGATCCTGTTCACATTCATCAAGACACCGGTCGCACGTGAAGGTTGCCTTCGTGCGGATATCGGCCTTGAGGTGCATCTGGCGCCCGGTTTTCTCCAGCACAACCTGCACTCCGACCGGAGAGTGAAATCCGGCATCCAGGCCGATATCCTCCGGCTGAGTCTCAAACGAATACTGGTGAGTTCCTTCGGACAACCTCGAAATATTGATTGTCAGTTCGCTCACCGACCGATTCTTTCCATAGCAGAACGACCGCCTTACACGAAAAAGCAAGGTATCAACCTTGCTTCCAGCGTCATCAGCGTTTTTTTAAAAATTATCGGGACTTTCGAACGAAAGCCTCAAAAAATATAGCGAAAACGTTGAAGAAAAGCAAGAATAAACCTTGCTGCTCTTTTGACGGAAGTTGTGATCAATTCCGGAAGAACGTCCGCGTTTCAGAGAGCCAATCCCCTGCGTGCAGCAACTCCTACAACTGTTTTTCCGCAACGACCCCCGGTTCAGACGTCTGCGTAAGAAGCAACTGACCTTTGACGTGTTCGACCGTCTCGGTCAACGCATCACGAAATTTTTCAAAATCCTCTTTGTACAGGAAGATCTTGTGCTTTTCGTATTCTTCCTCACCAATTCTCTTGCTCTCCGTTATCGTTATGTAGAAGTCTTTTTCCGATTTTGTCGATTTCACGTCAAAGAAATACGTGCGTTTCCCCGCACGGACCCGTTTCGTGAATATCTCATCTTTGTAGTTGGTTTCCAACGTAGCTGCCTCCCGTTAAGATGATCGTTTGATTCGTGGATTATGAACCGTGCTGCTCTGCACCCTCCTGCTGATCTACTTCGCTACTTCCTGACCACTGCAACTTTCCCTTTCGCGACCTGGTTTCCGTTCTCGGTAAACGCGACGACAACATAAATACCTGTCTGGACAACATTGCCGCGGCGATCTCTTCCATCCCAGAACGCCCGCCCTCCGCCCTGGGCAGGAAACTCCGCAACCAGGGTTCCGTTCACCGCGAGGATCTTGACCGTTGAATTGGAGACCAGGTTGTTGATTGTCAGCGGCTGCGAATTCGGAACGACAAACGGATTCGGTCCGAACCGGAGCGACGTATAGGACTGGAGGGGCTGCACAGCGGCGATCTGCAGGCTCGAAAGTCCTTTTTGCGTTCCGATATACGCGATCCCCCGGCGCTGGTCGATGGCAATGGCACGAACATCATTATCGACGAGCTGCCCGTTCGTATTGATGACGGTGTACTGGTTGAGCAACTGCGTGCCGTCGGAATTCACGACGAAGATGCCTTCCTTTGTGCCGATCCATTTGTCGTTGAGACCGTCGACGGCAATGGTCTGGATCGACTGTTCACGGAGGGGGAACGAGCTCATGTATCCCGCCTTGGGGTTCTGAGGGTCGGTGATGATCGTTACGCCAAGGTCTGTCCCGACCCATACGTTGTTGTCTGCGTCGACGGCAATCGAAAGAACCGTATTGTTGGTCAGGCCATCGCTCACGGACATCTGGCCCCAGCCGCCCGTATTGTCGGTACCGGCAACAGTCAACGATTCGTTGAAGTAGTACAACCCCGTGGCGTTCTTTTGGAATGGCTCCGAATTCGCCATCCATTTCGTCCCGTTTTGATCGATCGCAACGGCGGTGAAATGACCGTCGCACGCCAGCACGGTACATCGATACCGTTGAAGTGTCGAATCGTTCACCAGCCTGGAGAGGTAGTTCCCGTTGGCGGCGATATAATTGACGAACCAGCTCGCTCCTTCCGGATCGACCGCCTCACCCCCCACGACCGGATACGCGGGATTGTTGGGGTCGCTTGTGAAAAACGACGGGGTCGAGGTTGCATCCAGTTTCCTCCTGATTGAATCCTTCACGACCTCCACCACGCCTTCACCCCAGGAGCCAATCCAGACGGAACCGTCAGCGCCCACCGATGCCCTGAAATAGTCGTTGGACTTAAGAACCGGATACTGGCTCAACGTGAAATTCTTCCATTGATTGTCCACCGGCAGGGAAAGGTTCAGCCGGTAAAATCCCCTCCCGTTTCCGCTGATGCCACTGCCGACCCAAAGTACTCCGGAAGGATCCACGCACAGACTGCCGAACAGATTCGATTGCGGACCGTTGGGAAGCCTCGACTGCCACTGTGATCCATCCCATTCGGCAACGCCGAGCGTCGTCGTTCCGACAAGAAACGATGAGGAGCCTGCCCCGAGGGCGAGCGAAGTTGCCTGGAGAGAAGCATTCGATGCCACAAGCACAGAGGCCGCGTTAACCTGGGGGGCCGATTCGATACTGAACCCTGACCCACCGTTCCAGGCGAACGCAAGTACATCGTTTGTGGACACAAACGCGACGATGCTCTTTCCGGCGGTCGCGCCCAGCTGCTGAAAGCCGTTTCCGGTGAAGAAGAACACGCCGTCTGCCGTTCCGACCAAAAGAGTATCGTGATAGACCGTCATGGCCGTCACGCCCGGAGACGAGAGTCCCTGGCCGGCTCCGTACGTCGTCCACGAAGTCGGCGCAGAAAGGTTGGGCGATGACAACGAAGCGGCTGCAACACCCTGACTGGTACCGACAAAGATCTGATTGCCCAGAACCCGCACTTCGGTCACCGCAGGACGAATAACGAACCCGAAGTCGGCATAGGTATCGCCGAATTCCCACCGCGAGACGATGAACACCGACACGCCGAAGTCCGACACAACGAACACCGAGTCACCTTTTTCGAAGAACCCGCGGATCGCTTTTTGCGGCCGATTCGATTTCGCTATATCCTGGATCGATTGCCACGCATTCGTCGCAATGCTGAAGACATCGACCGTCCCTGTCGAGGAGCCAAGCCAGATGCGGTTGCCGGCATCGGCCATCATCGCGGTCAAGTCATTGCTGCTGAGGTTTTCGGAATTCGTGTAGCGGGTGTACCGGCCGGATGATCCGTCGTACATGAACAGCCCGCCCCCGGTCGCAGCAAGTTCACGCTGCGCGGCAAAGGCGACGGCGGTGACCGACTTCATATCCGTATAGTTTTTCCATTGTCCAACCTGACCCTGGCGGGCGAGGGAGTGCGACCCATTGAGGATGCTGCAGACAACCGCTATGGCCAA
>DATDNS010000252.1:0-2624 GCA_036518155.1 Bacteroidota bacterium | reverse complement strand
TTCAATCCGCGGAGCGTCTTCATCGTTTTGTCGGCATCGCGAGGACTCACGACCAGAACCAATCCCACGCCCAGGTTGAAAGTCCGGCGCATGTCATCTTCCGGAACATCGCCGACTTTCTGGATGAGCTTGAAGACGGGGGGACGGTCCCACGAAGTCCAGTCGATTGCCAGTCCGAGACCTTTCGGCACGACCCGCATGGTGTTCCCTTCGATGCCCCCGCCCGTAATATGCGCCATTCCTTTGACTGCCACGTTCGCGAGTAACGGCACGACGGCCTGCAGGTACGAACGATGAACGCTCAGGAGCGATTCGCCGATGGTACAGCCGAGCTCCGCGAAGTAATCAGTCAGGGAGAACTCCATGAGGAGAACGCGCCGGGCAAGCGAATAACCGTTCGTATGGAGACCGGAGGAAGGAAGGCCGATGAGGACATCCCCCTTCCGGATCGATTTGCCGTTGATGATTTTTTTCTCGTCAACAACACCGACAATCGTTCCCGCGATATCGAAATCTCTTTCCGCGTAAATTCCGGGCATCTCGGCGGTTTCGCCGCCAATGAGGGCGCACCGATTTTCCCTGCACGCCTTCACGAACCCAAGAATCACCTGCTCCGCGGCATCAACAGACATTCGTCCCGTCGCGTAGTAATCCATGAAGAACAAGGGCGTTGCACCGCAGACCAGAATATCGTTCACGCAATGGTTGACAAGATCCTGTCCGACGGTGTCGAAACGGTTCGCGTCGATGGCGACTTTCAGCTTCGTCCCGACTCCATCCACACTCGAGACGAGAACAGGGCGCTTGTATCCTTTGAAGTCCGCACGATAGAATGCGCCGAAGAGACCGATATCGGCAAGAACATTTCTATTGAACGTCGAGCGGACGGGCTTGCGAATTCTGCGGACGAGTTCTTCGCCTGCATCAATATCGACGCCGGCTTCTTTATAGGTTGTCATAATTCGGAAACGAGAGTCCGATTTGACATCGGGCGCTTTTCGGAAATGAACCACTGACGAGCAGGAATCGCTCGTGCCGTTAAGATAATTCTTTTTCGTTCCCTGAACAATACGCGGGATTCCCGTTGACAGAATTTCTGCCGGCACTCACGCCGGAGTCCGCACGGAACCCTGCAATCGTTGCGAATAAGGGCTGTCTTCGGTATATTGGAACCAACCCTCCATTGAATTGCACCAACGTGAGATTCGTTCAGGTTAAAGGAATAAACGGGAAGATTCCCGTCGGAAAGATCGTCTGTATCGGCCGGAATTATGCCGAACACGCCAGGGAAATGCAGAGCGCTGTCCCTGCCACGCCGATTTTTTTTCTCAAACCTTCAACGGCAATCGTCCACGACGGCGGCGAGATTGTGCTTCCGCCCATCTCCAACGATGTCCATCACGAGGTCGAACTGACCGTCCTCATCGGAAAAGAAGGAAGATCCATTCCGGCAAATTCGGCGAAGGAGTTCGTCGCAGGATACGGAGTGGGACTCGATATGACGATGCGGGATGTCCAGGACGACGCGAAGAAAAAAGGGAACCCCTGGTCGCTTGCGAAAGGGTTCGACACATCCGCTCCGCTCAGCGAATTCGTCCCGGTGGAAAATGTCCCGGACCCGCTCGCACTCTCCCTGCGACTGAGCGTCAACGGGAGTGTTCGTCAACAGGCGGGCACAAGCAATATGATCTTCTCCGTCGACAACCTGATAGCCTACATCTCCCGATTCATCACACTCGAACAAGGCGACGTCCTTTTCACCGGTACACCCCAGGGTGTTGCGCGGGTCGTATCGGGTGACGTCCTCGTCGCAACGCTCTCCGACGCCTCCGGAACAACTCAAGCCTCCCTGTCCGTCCACGTTCGGTAACGGCACATGAGCAAACTCAAAGACTTTTACCTCAAGTACGAGTATGCGATCATTGCCTGGCTGATCATGGTTATCCTGAGTGTATGCGGATTCCTGATCGGTATTGACAAGCACGTCATCGGCGGCGTTGTTATTCTCGTGGGGCTCCTGGGACAGGCGTTTGCCGCACTGGTAGCGTGGATTGGATTTGTCCCGTTTGTAGGGCCAATCATCGCAAAAGTGCTTGCCCTGCCGTTTATTTGGCTTATCAACGGGGTAGGCTACCTCGCCTCGCTTATCGCAATCAAACGAGGGTATTCGAAGGATGTGATAAACTACCGCGTCATCACCGTTGCACTTTTAATTGGTATTACCATTGGTTATATTCTCGGGAAGCTAATCTAACCCATCTGTGAAAACCGCAAAAACGATTACGATCGCCATTCCGAAAGGCGGAGTCGGCAAGACGACGACTGCCGTCAACCTGGCCGCGAGTCTCGCTGTGTTCGAGAAGCGTACCTTGTTGATCGATGCCGACCCTTTTGGCGCGTGCAGCCTCTCCCTCGGTTACACGAAAGAAAAGACCAAGGGTGGCCTGTATGAAGTGTTCAATTTCGTCTATTCGATGAACCAGGTCATTCATCGGACCGAGCTCGCCTTTCTCGATTTCATCCCCACCAACGTCCGGACGGACGTCCAGGAAGAGCGGATGGCGAGACTTTCGGAAAACCGCACCATGCTGAGGAACACCCTGCGTGCGGTGCTGCCTCACTAC
>DATDNS010000251.1:0-6879 GCA_036518155.1 Bacteroidota bacterium | reverse complement strand
AGGACCTGCTTACCAGAAGGAGGCCGCCGAGGCTTGGAGCAGAATCTATGGATTTCAGACGGAGCCGGAGAAAATGTCGTGCGGCGGGTGCCTCAGCTCCAACGACAAGGTATTTCACACAAGTGTCAGGTGCACTGCCCGACGCTGCTGCCTGACCCAGGGCTTCAAGAGTTGTGCTGAGTGTCCAAAAGATTCCTGTGAGCTCCTGGCGAGAGCGCAGTCGAATTGGGATACCGTACCCGAAATCGGTCCGAAACTTTCTGCATCTGATTTTGAGAAGTACGCTCAACCCTACTGCGGGTACAGGGAGCGATTTGTGGCCGTACGACGCGCTTTTCGATCACGTGCGGACGTCCGCTGAGACGCACACTGTCAACGAACATAGCAAAGCACAAATTACCACGTTCATTAACGAAACAGTGGACATGGCTGAATCAACCGCCATTATCCACCCTGTCTCCCGCCACAGACCACAGGTCGGGTTGCCGGACTCGTGTGGTTTGTACAAACGTGAGGTTCATATGCACACTTGCTGCCCGCCAGGATGAATGCAAAACTTCAGAGTCTACTCCCAACGTTGGCTTCAATCGCCGTAGGCATCATCCCAGTCGTCGTCCTTATCAGCTACTTTGGTGTCGCGCGCAAACTCATCCTTGGCTGGGGAGTTCTAGCGTACGTTCTTGGGGTCAGCGGTTTTAAGTTGCCCCTTTATCATTTCATTGTCGTCAGATTGCTGCACGGGAAATTCTCCAACACATGGATCAGTATTTCTCACGGCTTGCTTTCCGCCATTGCGGAACTCGGCGCGGCACTGCTGTTCTTCATTTTTGTCGTTCCGAATCTTACCTTGGTCCAATTGATTGGCTTTGGGACCGCGGCCGGTGCCGTTGAAGCTCTCATGCTGCCGTTCATCCAAAATCCACTTAAAGGAACTCCGTTGGAGGAACACTCCTCGGAGGTGCTGCAGAGATCGTCCACCAACAAGCTGATACCCTGGATGTCGGTACTGGAACGGGTATTGGCACTGTTCCCTCACGTTGCTGCCCGTGGACTCGTCTACATCAGCGTTGTCACCGGGAACATTGTCCCTGCCGTCCTGGCAGTCGTGTCATTTGCATCGATCGACGGGCGGGCATACTTCGCCCATCTCGAAAAATGCCCCTTTGACGACATACGAATACTGGGAAGGTTCTATCGCTTTATTGCATTGATTGCTGTCGTTCAGACCGTACTTTTCACTTTTTTCTATTTCAGACTGATGTGAGTGTGCGCCAACACTTCGCATACGGCATGACTGTACCGGCAAACTCGGTCGGCTTGCTCGCCCCCATAAACGAATGATCATTCAGGATAGCTTATGATCCTCATTTGGACTGGATTCGTCGCCTTCGTTCTCGCATTGCTCGCACTCGACCTCGGTGTTTTGCACCGTAAAGCCCATGTCGTCTCGGTCAAAGAGGCGCTCCTGATGTCCTCAGTGTGGATCGCGCTAGGTCTTGCTTTTTCTGTTTTCGTGTATCACGGCTACGAGTATCATTGGCTGGGACTAGGATCAATAGCCGACTCCGTGGATAAGACAATTAACGACGGACAATCCGCGACAGTCAAATACCTCACCGGTTACGTCGTCGAAAAATCACTAAGCATTGACAATATTTTCGTCATTGCAATGTTGTTCGGATTCTTTGCGGTCCCGGCAGTATACCAGCACAGGGTTCTTTTCTGGGGGATAATCGGAGCACTGGCGATGCGGGCCGTCATGATTGTCATCGGAGCCGCCCTCATCGCTGAGTTTCACTGGATTCTCTATGTGTTCGGAGGATTCCTGATCATCACTGCCTTCAAGATGTTTTTCCTAAAGACAGAGAATACGGATCCAAATCAGAACATTGTGATCAGAATGACCCGGAGACTTTTCCCCGTCACATCACATTATCATGGTGAGCATTTTCTTGTCCGGGCGGGTTCGTCAGCTTCTCAGGAAAGCGAAATACCGGGGTCTCCAGTGGAGCCCGACGAAGCGGTCTCGAGAATTAAACCAGGCACATGGATGCTTACACCGCTTGCATTGGCGCTCGTTATGGTTGAGACGACGGACCTAATTTTTGCGGTGGATTCAATCCCTGCGATCTTTGCGATAACGGCAGATCCGTTTCTCGTGTTCACCAGCAATGTGTTTGCTATGCTCGGCTTGCGGTCACTTTATTTCGCTCTTGCGGGCATGCTCAAGAATTTCAAATACCTCAAACCAGCCCTTGCATTGGTACTCCTTGTAGTGGGGATCAAAATGGTGACAGCGAATTGGCTGAAGCAGGTGCTGGGTGAATATTTCAATATCTACCTTCTTGGCATAATACTACTGATACTTGGTTTCGGAATTATTGGATCGCTTTGGGCCCGCTCACCACGAGGGAGGACCGGTTGAGCAATGAATTCAGAAACGAACAAAAGGATCGACCCGCAATCCGACTGCGCGTCAATTCTCGTTTTTGCAGAAATCAGAGCCGTAATCGGGTGGTGAGTGCAAAGGAGCTTGTCAGCGGAACCCAGCCGGTATCGCTCTCATCATAGAGGACTTCAGTCTTCTCACAAATGATAACCGTACTCTTTTCCAGGACCTTGGCTGAACAGAAAATTCCGTGTATATTATGACGAAGTTCTTACCTCCTCCCATAGACCTGACAACTCCGATGAAATCTTCCAGTTCAACAGCTTTCTCATTGGCCGCCGTTATTGCAGTTTTGTTTCTCTCTGCTCCTTTATCATCTCCACTCCTGGCCGGAAACACCAGGGGACGACCGATTGCGCAAATCCCCAAGCAAGTCCCGGGGCCCGTGGAATCAACTACTTTTGCGCATCTTCTGGATTCTCTCATCGTGCCGGGACTGACGCAATATCACATACCCGGAATGGTCATTGCGATTGTCCGGGACAGCGACCTCGTTCTGGCAAAAGGATATGGCTACGCCGATGTCGAGCGAAAAATTCCCTTCGATCCGGATAGCACCGTCATACGGATCGCCTCGGTGTCGAAGCTCGTTACCGCGACGGCAGTGCTGCAGCTTGTCGAACGCGGTGTGCTCGACATGCACCGGGACATCAACAGCTATCTGACACGGTTCAAGGTAGAAGACCGGTTCGCAACGCCGATCACGCTCCGACATCTTCTGACCCACACGGCTGGCTTCGACGACCGGTCCATTGGAAAGTCGGCTTGGACACAGGAGACACAGGTCCCGTTGGGAGATTTTCTCGCGACGCGCCTTCCGCGGAGGATATGTGCGCCGGGAGAAGTCTATATGTATTCGAATTTTTCCAACGCCCTGGCCGGCTTTGTCGTGGAGGAAGCAGCGCAACAGGATTATGCCGAGTATGTCCGCCATAACATTCTCGAACCCCTTGGAATGACAAAATCCGACTATCGGTTGCGCCCGGATCTCCAGCCGCTGTTGGCGCAGTGTTATTCTCACGCCGGCGTCGGTTATCAGCATAACGCATTTGACTTCATCAACGACTATCCCGGCGGGCAGCTGCTTTCGACCGCCAGGGACATGGCAAGGTTTATGATCGCCCACCTCCAGCGCGGACGGTACGCAGGAACAAGAATCCTGAGTGAGGAAAGTGCCACGGCAATGCACACACCTCAGTTCAGACACCAGGACGATCTTGATCATGCCGTTGGGTACGGTTTTGGAATCGGTCAAGCCAGGTCGCAGAAAATCCTCATGCACGACGGAGGGTATACCGGCGTCGCCAGCAGGCTCATTCTCTGCCCTGAAAACCGAATCGGTTTCTTCATCGCGTGTAACATCATGGACGGATCGCTGATGGACGTGGTGAGTCGTGCACTTCTTGACCTCACCATCCCTGCATCACCTGAGGACACAACGCAATATCCGTTGACCACGCTCCCACCGTACGACGGTAACATCGCGGATTATGCGGGGACATACCGGTTTTCCCGCTACACGCACAACGATATTACAAAAATGGGCGTCCTGATCGGCATGGCAGGCCCGGAAATGAGCATCGGGCAGAACGGGGAGGGCATGATCGTTATGGCAAGATACTCGGGCGAACCGCGCCGCATGGTCCAGACTCAGCCGTGCGTTTTCCGGTCTGTCGACGACAGATACGCGTGCGCATTCCGGCGGGATGCGTCCGGCCAGATTACGCACCTGTTCACCGACGGCACGTCCGCCTTCGAAAAACTCGCGTGGTACGAGACAACGACGGTTCAGCGGGGCCTCGTCGGCGTCTGTCTTTCCTTTTTTGCCGTTGTGTCAGTCGGCCTCCCGATGATGCGGAGGGTCAGGAAGAAGGGACAATCATCCGACCTCAGTGCCGATCCTGTACGCTGGTTTGCACAGAAGACCGCTTCCACCTTTCTCCTCTATTTTCTGGGATTAGGAATCGTCATGGAACTCATCGTTCCTCGCGAGGAACTCATGGTGGGATTTGCTCACGGGATCCATTGGACGGCGTATGTCGTGCAAACCATAGGGCTTCTCGGAATCCTGTTCTTGGCGGCTCTGCTGGGGTCAATGTTCTGGCAGTCTGTCGAGCGAACGGATTCGAAGGCGGATAAACGATTGCACCCGGGAAGTCTGGAGTTGATGACTGGAGTGGTGGGAATTGCGTTTGTCTGGTTTCTCTGGTACTGGAACCTCATCGGATATCAATTCTAGGTCGTCAAGGGGAATTCGATATCAGACCGAAGAAATCGCGGAATACACCAAGAGGTACTTTACGCACGGAAATACCGTTGAGTCGGACCAGTCCTCAACCAACGTCGAAGAGAACGCCACGGTGCCGGCGGACAGGTTTGCTGTTCCGAAAGGATATGCTGTGCAATAGGGACGCCGGGTCTGACTCTGAATTCCCTTTGACGTATCATCAATCAAATCGCAAAATGCCGAAATCCAACTGGAGATATTCATGAGGACAATTTTTCCGCCGGCCTGTTTGTTCGTTGTCTTCATAATGATCGCATCCTCGCCTTTCGTGCTTGCCCAACCGACCGGAGGATCAGGTACGCTTACCCCGCACGAGCAGCTGGCCCGTGACATATTCCGGGAACTGATCGAGATCAACACGGACGTCGACGCCGGTTGCACCAAAGCGGCCGAACCGATGGCTGTCCGGCTGAAAGCAGCCGGTTTTCCGGAGGACGCCATTCAACTCCTCGGACCCAATCCCAAACACATGAATCTGGTCGTTCGGTTCAAAGGGAACGGGAAACTCCGCCCCATCATTTTCATCGGTCACCTCGATGTCGTTGCAGCGCTGCGCCAGGATTGGTCGGTTGACCCGTACACGTTTCTCGAAAAGGATGGATACTTCTATGGCCGAGGAACCACCGACATGAAATGTGAAGACGCGGACCTCGTCGCCAATTTCATCCGCCTGAAACAAGAAGGCTATGCACCCAACCGCGATATCATCGTCGCACTCACGGAAGACGAAGAAAACGGCGATGCGAATGGTGTTCAGTGGCTGCTCAAAAACCACCGGGACCTTGTTGAGGCGGAGTTTTGCGTGAACCTGGATTCCGGAGGGGGCGAGATCAAGCACGGCGAACACGTCACGATGGACGTCCAGACAGGGGAAAAGATCTACAGTGACTACACGTTTGAAGTGAGAAACAAAGGAGGACACAGCTCGCTCCCGGTCAGGGAAAATGCCATCTACCGGCTTGCCGCCGCCCTCACGAGACTGGCGCAATATGAAGTCCCCATCAGACTCAACGAAACGACGCGTACGTTCTTTGAGCGGAGCGCCGCGCGGGAAACCGGACAGACAAAAGCCGACCTGCTTGCGATGAACCGTACACCGGTCGATACGGCTGCTGCCCAGCGCCTTGCAGCGTCATCGCCGTACTACAATTCCATGATGAGGACGACGTGTGTTGCGACCATGCTGAACGGCGGCCACGCGCCGAATGCTCTTCCCCAGCTCGCCCGCGCGAATGTTAACTGCCGCATGCTCCCCGACGACTCGCAGGAAAATGTCACGGCAACGTTGCGGTCGGTCATCGCCGACACCCAGGTCGTTGTTACCTGTTCCTATGCTTCAACGGCTGCCCCCTTTTCGCCTCTCCGGAACGACGTGATGGATGCCGTCGCGAAGATCACCGGCGCGATGTGGCCGGGCGTTATCGTCACCCCCGTGATGTCCACCGGGGCTTCGGACGGAAAGATGTTCCGTGCGGCGGGGATTCCGGTCTACGGAGTTTCCGGGATGTTTGGCGATATCGACGACGTCCGCGCTCACGGCAGGGATGAGCGCATCGGCGTGAAGGAATTCTACGATGGGGTTGAATTCATGTATAGATTTATCAAAGCATTGTCTGCAGGGTCCTAATCTTCGACCAGACGCTGATGAGGGTTAGTTACCGTGTTGACTAACAGGTTATTTGTGATTCGTCTTCGACCGTGATTGACAAGGAGGCGATACTATGCGCAGCCATCATCGATTCAATTCACACTCTGCGTTCATGAATTCCAGTAGGACGATTGTGAACAATACGATTTCCTTCTTCAAGTTCCTTGTCCTTGTTTTTCTGTTTCCAATGGAGAGCTGCTCCCTCTTTGAGAGCGAAGACTTATCGCAAGTGCGATTGAGTATTCAGGGGAACACACGTGTGCTGCGCAAGGCACTTGCCGTCAACATTTCCGCTCCCGGCTGGAGCAAGTCTCTCACCGGAACGGATTTTGGCACGCCGGTTGCACCAACATATACTCAGACGTTCGAAACACCGAAATCCGGAGAACTCAATGTCTCTTTCGCCCTGAAAGATTCACTCGGCAACCGTGTCAATTCGGGCTCTATTTCGCTGGATATTCGCCGCGACTGGGTTTGGGGAGTGGACCTTGTACT
>DATDNS010000250.1:0-5084 GCA_036518155.1 Bacteroidota bacterium | reverse complement strand
ATTTGTTGCCCGTGCAGCGTCATGACGAAGGTGCTGAATCCGGAACCGACACCCAGCGTCGGTTCTGAAATGTAAAGATACAAAGAATAGTTTAACGGGTAAAGCTCTTCGTAAACATTTGATTGACTTGGAATGACAGCTTCGTTCTTCAAGGTCGAATCGGGAGTCTCGACGGCCAGCGTATGAATGCCTTTCGGATGACCCACAACGGCTGCGAGGGAGACTATGCCGAGGGCGCCAGGGGTCGCAGCGACGTACCCGACGATTTGTTTCTCCGTGTCTCCGATTTTGTCCGGGACAATTTCCTTCGCAAGGCTGAAGAAACCGCGCTGGAGCAACTCGTACGACCCTGAGTTCTTCCCTGCAAGGACCAGTTCAAGCCTGCCGGTCATCCGGGACCCCGGGACTTTCCCCCACGTCGTGACCGACTTTTCAAGAATCGCTTTGACCGTTCCGAGCGAGATTGTTCTCAACGGATTTTCATCATTGACGATAACAACGAGAGCATCCCTTCCGATTCTCACGGTCGCAAGTTTGATTCCCGACCGCTGCACGACGTTGAGCTCTTCTTCGTTCAATTTCCGGTCAACACAAATGCACCGCACGCTGTCGTTGAGCAGCGCCACAATCGCCTCCCTCGTTGTGGTGCCAACGGCGGTGATCTTGGTTTTGTCGTAGATGGTCATAAACTGTGCAGCCTCCTCCTTGATAAGCGGGAGGTGCGATTCGCTCACAAGCATGAAGAGCTTCCCCCTTACCGTGGAGGGTTCTTCAGAACGATGACACGAAACAATGGAGAGAGCAACACCAACGATCATCAGCAGTCTCATTGTGCAATTCTCTCTTCCTCCCGTGTTCTGTAGCGGGTAGCCACAAACCTGTAGACGCCCAGAAGCAAAAACACGACCCCGCACATGATTCGAAATTGCGTCGGAACGCCGGGGTGAATAAACAACCCGAACAGGAATATTACCCCGACACAGAGGCTCACAAACGACACACCATAGCCGAAATACTTCGACACAACAGACGCTTTCATGGTTACGTTGCTTTCATCACGACACTGTTATTTTCCGTGCAGACTAAATCTGAACGGGATGGAAACCCAGACAGAAACGGGTTCGTGCTGCATGATTGCGGGGGTAAACACCCACTGCATTGCCGCATCCTGCGCCGATGAATCCAGGATTTGCGCATCACTCCTGACAACAACAGCCTTGCGGACCTTTCCGGCTTTATCGACCCAGAGGTTCAGGATCACGGTTCCTTCGATGCCGGCCCGAATCGCTGTCTCGGGGTACCTCGGTTCCACCCGTTTAGCAACGACCGGCCACTTCTCAACGGGCCGAAACGGAGGGGGTTCGACACCCTCTTCGCCGGAACCAACATTCAATGTACCGTCGCCGCCGGAATCGGGAAATTCACCAACCAGGCCGGAATGGTCTCCCGGTTGATTCCGGGATGGGAAGAGGTCGGCTGAGTCGACCGACGGATCTGCAACAGGGATCGGAAGTGCATACTTCGGCTGCAGAAGGTTCCTGATCCCGTGCACGACGGAGGTTGAAATGCCGGCTTGAATCGTTTTCGGTGTTGTCGGTAGTTGACCAGGAATGATTACGACAGGCCGATCAGGCTCGGTACGCGTCTGAGGCGTCCGGACCAGGGAGAAGGGTGTCACAAAAGCCAACACGAGGAAGATTGCAAGCGCCAGTGAGCGCACCATGTACGTTTGGTAACAACGCCTCAGTTCCGGTGCGCCGTACCCAGAACTGTGGAGAGATCCATCCCATGCTGTTTTCATGGCATTCTCCTTTCTGGAATTCGACTCTTCTGCTATGCCGCATTCCCTGCACCCAGCGTTCCCGGGGGTCGCGGAAGGTTTACGAACGACCTTCCGCAACCGCCAATGAGCAGCTATTTTCCTGTCAGCCTGAACCGGAACGGGATCGAGACCCAGACAGCGACAGGACCTTTTTGCATGACAGCGGGTGTGAACACCCATTGCATGGCAGCGTCCTTTGCGGCCTGATTAAAGATCTCCGCATCACTTTTGATGATGACCGCTTCCCGCACTTTTCCTTCCTTCGTCACCCAGACTTTCAGAAAAACGTTTCCTTCGAGTCCGGCACGAAGCGCAATTTCGGGATACTTGGGCTCGACCTTTTTTACAACGGTCGGTTCTTTTTCGTACGGGACAAAGTCCGGCGGCGGCTCGTCGATATTGAGATCGGGCTGGATCGCAACCCCACCCCCGGTGCCTGTTCCTTCCGATACCGGGCTTGCGGCCTGGCTCAATTCCTGCTGCGTCGCAAACGTCTGCTCGGGATTTACCTGCGCATCCGGAACCGGGACGGGGATACCGATACTCGGTTTCACGGCGGTGGATGCCACAGCGACCGACGGTGCAGCGGCCGTCTGGGTAATCGACGGAGGCGGTCCGAGATCTGTGTATTTCAGGATCCGGATCGTGTGGACGGGTTCCTCCTCGCTTGCCAGCAGCTCGGGCACATAATAGAGCCCAACGACGGCAGCGACCATCACAACACCCGACACGACACCGCGGAACATGTACTTCTGATATACCTGTTTCAGTTCGACAGCACCGTATCCGCGGGTTTTGTACGGAACAGTGTTCTCCAACTGCTCCGTGTCAAGCTCCGCTTTGTTTTCGATATTTTTGTTTTTCGGGGTCATAGATACCTCCTATCCGACTTTCGCCATGAGCTTTTTGTCTGCGTCCGTCATGGGCGCAATACTAAACCGTTCGACTTTCGCCGTGTTGACGATAGTATCCATGATGTCGACCATGTTCTTGAACGTTGCCTCGCGGTCAACCTTCAGCAGCGTGATCAGCTTCGGGTTCGCCTTGTTGTGGTCCACCAGGAACGAGCGCAAGTCCTTGAACTCGATCTTCTGGAGCTTCGGATCTGATCCAACGCTCCAGTAAATGGTGAAATTCTGAGCCACGCGCAGGATCAGGAGACTCGACTCGGCGACTTCAACCGTCGTTTTCGTATCAGGCGGCAGGTTGATTTCCATCGCCTGCGGTTTCATGAATGCGGTGGTCAGCATGAAAAATGTCAACAACAGCAATACCATGTCCACCATCGGTGTCATGTCGATGCGCACACCGACGCGGCGTTTCTTCTTTTTCTGTTTTCCGTGGGCCCTTGGTTGGCCAGTTTCTACGGCAGCCATAATATGCTCCTTGTGTACAGCGCTAGAACAAACGTGAACCGATCAGGTCGTGCTCTCTGTTGTCACGACTTGTCGAATTCCGTGACAAGATTGAATCGTGTGATTTGCGTTTTCTGCAACACATCCATGACATCTTCGACCGGTCCAAACGGCGCGCCTTTGTCCCCCTTGACGATAGTGCGCAGCCGCGGGTTCCTGATACGCGCCTGGATCAACAGGTTTGCAAGGTCTTCTTTGCGCTCGACCTGCACCGCCATTTTGTAGCGCGCCGGCTTGCCAAACAACTGTTCCATCAGACCCTGATTATCCACGCCGAGCCAGATTTTTCCGTCTTTGTTGATGGTGACTGTCATGACATCGGCATCCGGTACTTTGAACGCTGAGTGAGATGCCGGCAGCGCCACCGTGACTTCTTCGGGGGGTTTGAACGACGTCGCCAGCATGAAGAACGTCAAGAGCAGCATGGCAACGTCCACCATCGGCGTCATGTCGATCCGGAATCCAACGCGTGCTTTCTTGTGCTTAGGCATACCTGCCTCCTTTACTTGGATTTCGACATTGCCCGTGTTGACAGCGACTGCACGATCGCGTAGCTGGCTTCATCAATCATATAGGTGAAATTGTCGATCTTCGTCACGAAGAAGTTGTACGAAATAATTCCGCCGATACCCGCAACGAGTCCTCCCGCGGTGTTGACCAGGGCTTCGGAAATTCCGCGCGAAAGCTGAATGGCATCGGGCTGTCCGCCGGCGACCGCCATTGCCTGAAACGCACGGATCATACCGATGACCGTCCCGAGCAGACCCACCATGGTTCCGATGGACGCGATGGTGGACAACGAAACGAGGTTCTTTTCCAGCATCGGCACTTCCAGCATCGTTGCTTCTTCGATTGACCGCTGAATATTCTCATTCATTTCTCGTGCATTCTTGACGTCGCCCGATTGCACAAGCGTATTGTAGCGCTCCAGGCCGGTCCGGATGACATTCGCCATCGATCCACGCTGTTTGTCGCAGGCCGCCAACGCTCCGTCGATATCACCAGCGTTCACTGCCTGCTGGACATTTTTCAGGAACGTTGCCATCTGTCCTTTGCCCTGTGCTTTCTTGATTGAGAATTGGCGCTCAACAATAAACGCTAGAAGCATGATGATGAGTGCCATAAGGAGTGCAACGAGCGGCCCTCCATCCTGGAGGAATTTTGGAAGGGCAAATTCGTAGATCGCGTAGCCCGCCACACCGGCCACCACCAGAACGATCAGGTTGAACGTGGAAGTCTTCATTGATAATGCTCCTGTAGTAGGTTAATTGAGTTATGAAACAGTAGTGTTCCTATCCTTTGAAACTCTTGACAGCTTTCTCGCGGTTGTCGTCGATTTCGAAAACGCTCGTCAGCTTCGTGATGACAAAGACATTCTGAACACCTTTTCCCATGTTGCAGATCTTGATCTTTCCCTGGGCTTTCTGGTACTGGGAATGGATGCTTACCAACGCGCCGATTCCCGAGCTGTTGATATACGTGACTCCCCCCAGGTCGAGGATGAGTTTCCTGTTGCCTTGTTCAATCAAATCCTTCGCCTTGGTCTTCAGTTCATCCGTTTCTTCCCCTCCGATGAGCGAGCCGCGGGGCTCAAGAATGGCGATGTCAAGATTGTCAAGCGTTGAAAGTTTTGTCGACATGGAATCCTCTCGATTAATTGAAGATCAAAAAGCCCATACATTGGAATTCAATTCATAGAGAAGCCAGCAAAGGAAATGCCAGCGCGGGAGGTCCGTTTTCTTCGTTTTCGGCAGGAATGAAGGGATTGATGGAGAATTCTTGAGGCCACACGTTGCAAAAAGCAATGCGTGATATGCCGCGAATGGGCCATAACCCGTTAACTCTTC
>DATDNS010000249.1:0-6198 GCA_036518155.1 Bacteroidota bacterium | reverse complement strand
GCCTTTGCCCCTTTGACGGTCCCGGTCGGAAAATCGAGGTTGGATGCCTTGACGATCTGCGTGATCTGTGCGATCGACAAGCCGTATGCCCGGACTTTCTGGGCGTCGAGATTAATCTTGATTTCCCGGATGTCACCGCCGACGAGGGATACCTGCCCCACCCCGTCGAGTTTCGAAAACCGGGGCTGGATCTGGTCTTTCAGCAACTGATAGAATTCACGCGACGGCATGGTGCTGGTGACTCCCATGCGGATGATCGGCAACTCGTCGAAAGAGAACTTCTGTACTGCGGAAGGACGGACGTCCCGGGGAAACGATCCCGCAGCGGAATTCACTTTCCGCTGGACATCCTGGATCGCGACGTCGATGTTGGCCGTGCGGCGGAACTCGATCGTCAGGACGGACAATCCTTCATACGACGTTGCGTAGATGTTTCCGATCTTTTCAACGGTGGAGACCGCATCCTCGAGCTTTTTCGTAACACTGTTCTCAACCTCCGACGGTGATGCCCCCGGATACACGGTAATAATGCTCGCATACGGTATATTCATCCTGGGGAGAAGTTCGTAGCGCAGCTGGAAGTAACCGAACACCCCTGTCATCGCCAGTGCCAGGAAGACAACGATAATAAGAGAAGGACGTTTGATGGAGAGTTCAGTAATCGTCATGGTGATGTTCTCCTCTCCCCGGTGTCAATCAGAAACGACAATCACGACCCGCGTGTTGTCGACAAGGTTGTTCTGTCCGCTCACAACCACCGTGTCGCCGATGTTCAAGCCGTTCAGGACTTCAAAGAATTCATTGGTCTGCTTGCCGACGACAATCGGCTGCAAGGATGCCACACCATTGCGAACCACGTAGACGGCGGCATTTTTGACACTTCCGACAAGCGTGATTCTCGGAACGGCAAGCGCTTCAGTGGCCGTTATCGACGTGAACCCGATGCGGCAGAACATGCCCGCCTTCAGCGGATATTTGCCGCTGTTTGAAAGCCTGATCTCGACAGGATACGTGTGGGCCTCGTCGGCTTTCGAAGCGATATTGTCGACACGTGCCTGGAATTTCCGGCCGGGATAGACATCGGTACCGATTTCCACCGGATCTCCCGGCTTCAACTGAAATGCCTCCCGTTCACTGACATTCACGCGCACCTTCAGGGTTGTGATATCCACAATATTTGCAACGGCCATCCCCGGTTGAACCATTGTGCCGACGTCAACATATTTCGCATTCACCGTTCCGGTAATGGGCGACTTGATTTTGGTGTTCTCTACCTGCCGTCGGGCAATTTCCGTCTGATTTTCCGCTGCCTTCATTGCGAGCCTCGCGGCATCAAGCTGGGCGGGGGAAATGGAATTCTCCTGGAAGAGGGTTTCACTTCGTTCAAAATCCCTCTTTGCTTTCTGATAGCTGATCTCCGCCGTGGAAAGGCTCGAGCGGGGTATTTCATCCTCAACCTCAGCCAACACCGTTCCCGCCGCGACGCTTGCGCCAACATTGAGGTGGACCTTCCGGACTGAACCCTGCGTTTCCGAAATAACGTTGACATCGTTGTTGGCGCTGATCGTTCCTGCAAGAGACACGGTACTGGCCAGACTCTGCTTTTTCGCCGTGGCGACGGATACCGGCACATCGGTGCTCATCGCACTTGTGGAGACCTGCCTGGTGGCTGGTCCCCGCATCAGGAGGATTGCAGCGACAACGGCCGCTGCGGCGCCAAGAGTGAGCATCGTTTTCTTGTATTTCATATGGCCTCTCTGTTTTTTTGCTTCCGGGTCGAGGATCAGTTCGGGGGGAACATCTTGGGAGTAACACAACATTCCAACTCCAGATCCAGGGCTTTGTAGACAACGCCGTTCTCCTCGTCACTGAGCCTACCAAGGATAGTATTGTGGTATTTGGTTTGAGCAATCACGTGAAATCGGAAGAGGAAGAATGTCGAAGCACAAAACCTCCGTGGATTTGGAGGATGATCCAATCGCCTCGAATCGGTCAGTCTAGTGACACAAATCTACCAAACGATATTTGGACAGTCAACGCGAATGACTCCCACAATTGATTCTCAATCCTGGGAATCGCATCGCATCTTCAGGGTGAGCAGATGCCTTCCGCATCGTGGCTGATCTACTCCTCTCAACTTCTCAAAGGTGACAACAACATTACCAGGGGAACTTTCTTCCGTTGTTACGTTGCCGCTCACGTGTGTCTGGGGATGAACGGTTGAATTCTCGCCGTGCGTTTGTTGATTTTCCCCTGACGAATCAGTACCATTTCGCAAGCTGTCCCCACCTTTTTCCCCTACCATAAATATTTAAGGAGGCATTATGACAAGAAGCTCCTTCCCATCCGCGATGTTTACAGGTATCCTGCTTTTCGCGCTGCTCTGTGTTGTCTTTCCGACGGCCGTGCTTGCTCAGGGAGTCACGACCGGTTCACTGACGGGAATTGTGACGGCAGAGAACGGAGAACCTCTTGTTGGGGCAACCGTCGTTGCCATCCACGAACCGAGTGGAACAAGATACGGCGCCTCGAGCAGACTCACGGGTCAATTCAACATCCTCAATGTCAGAGTCGGAGGGCCTTACACGATTGCCGTGTCCTATGTGGGTTACAAGAAACAAAGCGAAAAAGATCTCTATGTAAGCATAGGTCAGGAACTTCGGGTAGATTTCAAACTCGTGGAGGAAGCAATCCTTGGAAAAGAAGTTGTGGTCACGGCCGAACGGGATGAGGTGTTGAATAGCCGAAGAACCGGTGCCGCGACGTACGTGAACCCTGCGCAGGTCAGCGAATTGCCGTCCATCAAGCGGAGCACACGCGACCTCACCAGGCTCGACCCGAGGAGCGACGGAAATTTCAGCTTTGGCGGCAAAAACTGGCTCTACAACAATATCTCTCTCGACGGGTCCTATTTCAACAATTCCTTTGGCCTTGACGACCCGGCTCCCGGAGGCCAGGCAAACGCTGAACCCGTTCCCTTTGATGCAGTCGAACAGGTGCAGGTATCCGTAGCACCGTTCGATGTGCGTGAAGGAGGATTTACCGGTGCTGGGATTAATACGGTGACAAAAAGCGGAACGAACGTGTATACGGGGTCCGTTTATTCTTTCCTTCGAAACGAAAAGTTGGTTGGAAACAAGGTAAGCGGAAACGAGGTGATCGCGAACCCAAGCCTTTCGTACAATCAATCGGGGTTTACCGTCAGCGGTCCCGTGATGGAAAACAACCTCTTCTTCTTTTTGAATGCCGAGCTTGAGCGCCGGCAGGATCCCGGTTCAAATTTCGTCGCAAATCGTGGAACATCAGGGTTTGGAATTTCCCGAGTGCGAGCATCGACCATGGATTCGATTCGCAACCGAATGATCAGCGCGTATGGCTACGACCCCGGACAGTACGAAGATTACATCCACAAGACCGACAACGAGAAGATCCTCGCAAAGCTGGACTGGAACGCGGATCAGAACAATCACGTGGTGTTCCGGTACAACCTGTTAAGAGCCGGACGCGATCTGGGGCCCCATCCTTTTGTGTTGAGTTACAACAGCACGGGGCGCGGTCCAAACGAGAACAGTCTGCCGTTCCAGAATTCGGGTTATCGGATCAACAACGGCCTCAATTCGTTCGCGCTGGAAGTGAACAGCGGTTATGAATCGTTCGCAAACCGTCTGTTCGTGAGTTACAACAGGTTCCGTGACTACCGCTCCCCCTTCAGCAGAGCGTTCCCAACCATTGAAATTGGCGAAGGCGGCATTCAATATACGACAATCGGTCACGAGCCTTTTTCTGTCCACAATATTCTCGATCAGGATGTCTGGCAATTCACGAACAACGTGAGCTTCTACACGGGCAAGCACGTCGTCACCGTGGGGGCCAACTATGAATCATTTTCTTTTTTCAATGCCTTCAACCTGTTCAAGTACGGCACGTTTCTCAGCTTCCTTCCGTCAAGCGCAGGCAATCCTGTCTTTGCCTCGGTGGACTCGTTTTTCGTTCATACCGACCCTTCAAATCCTGCGACCTTTTACGATTTCAACGCGGTCGTGAGGGCGGCCCAGGCCGTGCCATTCAAGGGTGAGGACATCAAGGTTTCGCAACTTTCGTTCTATGCACAGGATGAGTTCCTGATGCACGAACGATTCAACCTCATGGTCGGTGTCAGAGTCGACCTTCCAATCTATACAAATCCCGTCGACAACCCGTTTTCGAGAGCGCTGAACCTGCGGGACGAGAACGGAAATCCGGAGAAGATCGACCAATCGAAGCTCCCGAATGCCGTCCCGCTCTTTTCTCCGCGAGCCGGATTCAACTGGGATGCCATTGGCGACCGGTCGACGCAGCTTCGTGGCGGCACGGGAATCTTCACCGGGCGCCTCCCGTTTGTCTGGATCGGAAACGTGATCTCGAATCCCGGACCCAACCCCAAGCTGCCGGCATACGAGCAATCGTTCGACCTGAACGCAGCGGCCTCGGACTTCAAATGGCCGCAGGTCTGGACGACCAACCTCGCAGTCGATCAAAAACTGCCGTGGGATATTCTCGGTACTCTGGAAATGCTCTACAGCAAGGACATCAACGGCGTGTATGTCCGGAACGCCAACCTCGGCGCTCCCACCGGGACTCTTCCGGATGGACGCTACACATACGGCGGAGGAAGGTTGAACACATTTGTGCCTGTGGGGAGCGACACGATACCGTTTTTCGGCGGCGTGTACGTCATTGATAACACCAACAAAGGCTACAACTACAGTATCACCGCTCAACTTCGAAAGCAATTCGAATCAGGGATGTTCGCGAGCCTTGCGTATACCTTCCTGGAAGCAAAGAGTTGTTTGAAATCGACGGAAATTGCAAGCGTCCTGTGGTCCGAGAACCCCATCAGTATCGACCCAAACAGGCCGGAACAGGGCTTCTCCGAGTTTGGCGATCGGCACCGGATCACTGCAGTGGGAGCATACCGTTACACCTGGTCTGATATGTTCGCCACGAGTATCGGGGTGTTCTTCGAAGCTGCCCAGGGCAACAAATTTGCCGGGGCCGGCGGGAACAGGTACTCCTTCGTCTATTCAGGGGATGTGAACGGCGACGGGAACGCCGGCAATGACCTCATCTACATTCCGAAGAACCGCAACGATGTCAATCTTGTCACAAGCGGCGGAACGGCGGCACCCGCGAGTGACTATGATGCGCTCGATGCTTTTATTCGCCAGGACGACTATCTCAGCAACCATCGTGGACAGATCGCCGAACGTTTTGGAGAGATCAATTCGTGGTTTTCCAACGTCGACCTGAAAATCCTCCAGGATATTTCCCTGAGCTTTGGAAAATTCCAGGTGAGTCTCGACATCCTCAACCTCACGAATCTGTTGAATTCGGATTGGGGGGTCAGAAAGGTCGCAAGTTCGTCCGCAACTTCGCCTCTTCGCCTTTACGATTTCGGCGGGCCGGGAGGAGCTCCGAGATTCACGTTTATCGGACCGGCAAAGACATTTATCGACGATCCCGGGCTGAACTCCCGATGGCAGATGCAATTCGGGCTGCGTTACATCTTCTAAGAAATCCCGGAAATGGCGGGTCTTCTCTCACAATACCGAGGAGACCCGCTATGGATCGCTCAAGAAATTTCCAGGGTAGCCACCTCGAATTTCGGAATCAATCGAGTCTTCCTGCCATTTGAAGGAGCAGTCCTTGATTCCTTTCCCGCTGGATTCATTGCATTCATGGGAAGGCTATCGTGAGGGATTGCTGTCGAACGCCTGCAATTCGCGTATCTGCGGACTCGGACTTCTCCGTTCAACGCACGTTGCAGCCATGCGGAGGTGTACAAGTACTACAGCCCTTTGTCCGTTTCTGCTTTGAACAAGCAAACGCAGAAGAGTCCGATCCACCCAGGAATTCCAGCATCCTTTCGAAAGCCTGGAATACCTGGCTCTTTCGGCAAGCCCCCTGTCGGATCATCGGTGTATTCTGAAATGGAACGGAACAGAGACCCAAACGCTCACTGCCTTGCCTCTGAACGATGCGGGTCGAAACTTCCACATCACGGCGGCTTTGAGAACATATTTGTTGAAAACCGGATTCGTTGTTGACATGATGATCGCCTCCTTGACGTTCCCGGTCTTCGTCACCCACAACTTCACAATGACATCACCAGTAGACCCCGCAAATTCCTGCGCATAAGGATAGTCAGGCGCAACCTTA
>DATDNS010000248.1:0-9123 GCA_036518155.1 Bacteroidota bacterium | reverse complement strand
GTCGTTGACGCGAGCGTGTCGATGGACCTTGTTCAAGCGGCAAAGGATTACCGTCCAGTTCCCAGTTCTTCAACCAACTCAGATCCTGGAGGAGCGTCAGAAAATTGCTAAAGCTGTTCTGATCAAGTGCAAAGAACTTGTCCACAAAGAGCTGTTTGGTTTCATCGGGCGATTCTTTCACGATTGTCTTCAACAATGCTGAAGTCTTTTCAATACTGGCCTGGAATTCCGCGGACAGTTTATCGAACCCCTCCCCTCCTCGGCCAATACGGTCCATGACCTCCCTGGTTTTCGTCGCAAACTTTGCCTGGAACAAAGCGTCACGAAAGAGGTCGTCGAGCCCCTGTCTCTTGGTCTCATCCAGAAGCAATCCAATTTCCCTGGCAAATGTCAGCGTGCGATTGAAATGCATCTGGAGGTTGTCTAGGAATTGCGCGATGGATTCTCTCATTCCCGTTGTCTAAAGAATTTTGTTCAGAACAGTCACGATGGCCGGCCTGACTCTCCTTTGCCGCGAACTTGCTACTTCATCGCCCATTGCTTTAGAAGTTTTTTCACGCTGGTATCATCAAGTGGTGAACCGTCGTACCGTCCCGCCGACATGCGCTGTCGCACCGCTTCGAAAAGCGACACGGCACACGCGACCGACACATTGAGACTTTGAATCATGCCGAACATGGGAATTTGAAAATTACCGTCAGCGAGGCTGGCCGCATCTTCGGAGACACCCCGGTGTTCATTGCCGAACGCAAGGGCAACTCTTTTCGTGAGATCAAGCTTGTACAACGGTGCCGTCCGCTTGCTCAAGTGCGTTGCATAGATTGTGTAACCTTCCTTGTGAAGCTTGTCGAAGCATTCTTTGACACTCTTGAATTTGCGGTGGTCGACCCATTTTGTTGCGCTGGCCGAACTCTTCTTTCCAAGCCTTGGGAATTCTTCTACGGTGTAGACCAATTGAACTTCCACGACTCCCGCGGCGTCACACGACCTGAGAATTGCACTGACATTGTGCGGGTCGTGGATATTTTCCAGGATGACGGTCAAATCTGGCTGGCGGTGCCGGATAACGGACTCCAGCTTGGCCAGTCGTCGTTCGCTCTTCATGAGCGGCGGGGGAGGTCAGTTCTTATTGCGCCCAAGGTCGTCTGCAAGTGATCGGTAGTAGTCGGCTTGTTCCTGGTTGCCGCTCACCTGGAAGAGGTAGGAGAGACGCAGGAGAATGTTGCGTTTTTGGTCTACCTGCTTCAGGCCCGATTTCAGGAAACTGATCAGGGAATCGACGGCAGGAATATTCAGGTCGGGGTCGTAACAATCGGCGGCGTCGAGATAGGGAGCTTCTTCTTTTGGCTTCGCCTTCGCCGCCTTGTGGTAATACTTCATCGCGAGCTCAAAATTATCGTAGGAAGAATACGTCACCTCGAAGACGCTCGCGAGCCACATGTAGGTATCGTATGCCAACGCGGGGAATTCTTTCGCGAGCTTTTCTCCAAAGAGGCAAAGCTCGTCCGGAGCGAGCGAATTGTTCCAGAACAGAAGTCGGTACAGCATCACGTCCTGGATCTTCTGTTCCAGGGCGTCTTCGAAGGCGTCGAATAGTTCGTTGAAGTCTGTCGAGTTCGAAAACTTGTTGCGTATCTCTTCAAGTGTGAAACGAGGCATGCGGTATCAGCAGAGAATTGACGGGAACACAAAAAATTAACAAACGTCTGCACGAAAGGCAAGAATGCACCACCACACGTTCCCCCGTGATACGATCCGGATCAAGCACGTCAGGCCCGGATACGGACTTATTGAACTCTCAATCTCCGTTCAACGCGGCTTGTGCGAATGCCGTCTCACCCGCTTCGGCATCGAGTTTGGATTCAAGCGGCGTTCCAAACACGTTCGCCCGCTTGTCATCGAACTCTCCTTCCCAGCGCGCTACAACGACCGATGCGAGACAATTGCCGACAACGTTGACAGACGTTCGTGCCATATCCATCAACTCATCGACCGCAAAAATGACCGCCACGCCTTCCGGCGGGAGACCGAAAGAATGAAGTGCGGCAAGAAGGATAACCAGCGATGCGCGCGGCACCGCTGCAATTCCTTTAGATGTGATCATCAGAGTCAACATCAGCAGGAGCTGCTGCTCGAAGCCGAAATGAACTCCCGTTGTGCCTTCTGCGGCCTGCGCAACAAAGACTGAGGCGACCGCGAGATACAGCGTGCTTCCGTCCAGGTTGAAACTGTATCCGGTCGGGATTACAAAGCCGACAATCCGTCTCGGTACTCCGAACCGCTCCATCACTTCCATAGCTTTCGGGAGCGCTGCCTCGCTGCTGGTCGTGACAAACGCGAGAGCAAACGGTTCCTTGATTGCCCTGATGAACTGGCGGACAGGGAGACGAATGATGTAGGCGACCGTGCCCAGGGCAACGACGACAAAGACAATGAGCGCCAGATACAGCGTGGCGACGAGCATCCCGAGATTCACCAGAACGCCGAGTCCTTTATGGCCGATCGTAGCCGCCATCGCCGCACCGATACCGAACGGCGCGAACTTCATGACGTATGCGGTAAACTTGAACATGATTTGGGAGAGACTGTCGCACCATTCGAGTACGGGCTTCCCCTTCGGTCCCATCGCCATCACAGCCAATCCGAACAGAACGGAGAAAGCAACGATTTGAAGAACATCGCCCCGTGCCATCGCGTCGATAATGCTCGAGGGAAAAATGTGGATGATCGTTTCGATGAATGTGAGGGGATGAGACTGCGCAAGTGTCCCCAGTTCATCCTTTGCAGCACTGAGGACGACTCCATAGCCGGGTTTCGTGATGTTGACAACGCCGAGACCGATGAACAGGGCAACCGTGGTCACGACCTCGAAATAGATGAGCGCTTTGCCCCCCATCCTTCCGACCTTCTTGAACTCGCCGCCTCCCGCGATTCCCGTCACGATGCTGGAGAATATGAGAGGGGCAATGATCGATTTGACAAGGTTCAGAAAAATATTCCGCAGAAAATAGGATTGGACTCCCCATTCCGGGAGGAGCCAGCCCAGCAAACCGCCAAGGACTAACCCGAGAACAATCTGTTTGGCAAGGGAAAGGTGCCACCATTTTTTCTTTTTCTGGTGCGGACCGGTTGGGTTCATGGTTTCCTTGGGCGGCTAGTGTGAGCGAACTCCTCCTGATACTTCCACCATACTGACGATCCCATCCATCGTTGTCGTGAGAAAGAGCCGGTCGCTCAAGGGATTCAGCGTGTTGACGATTGTGTTGCCGAGCTTGTGTTTCCAGATGAGGACGCCGGTTCTTGCGTCGACGCCGATCATTAGTCCGTTCTTGGTTCCGAACACAACCGTTCCATCACACTCCACCGGCATGGACGGGTCGATGTCATAGCCATACTTGCAGTCTGTTGCCCAGACAAGGACTGGCGTTTCGGAAAACGCGGAGAAGGCCAACAGAGAATCATTCATCAGCCTGGCATAGATTCTTGAAGAATCTTCCGAAATGCCGATCATTTCGCGGACTTGATGTTCAGATGACCGCCACACTATCTTTCCTGAGCGTGCATCGAGGGCCGTCATGTACCGGTCGGGGGCAACGATGAAGACCTTGCCGGCCGAAGCCACGGGCCAGCAGGCTGCAGGGGAAAAGAGTCTTCCGGGATTCCCGTTGGACCATTTCCACAACAACTCACCCGTCCGTTCATCGAGGGCATACAAGAAGGTGTCCCACGCTCCGAAAATGACCATCCCATCGTACACGAGCGGTTTTGTCTCGACAAATCCTTCCATCCCTTTGTATGTCCATCTGATTGTACCAGAGCCAAGATCAATCGCGCGAAATATCGAGTCACTCGACCCAATGAAAACAACGCCCTCCCGGATCACCGGTGAGGCGACAACCGGTGCGGACGTCGTTATCTTCCAAAGGAGGCCGCCGTCATCCGCATTGAGACAATAGATGTTGCAGTCGGAAGAGCCAAAGACAATTTTACCGTTTGCGGCCGCAGGCGAAGAGTAGATGGCACCGTTTGTTCGATAAGTCCATGTTGTCGTGCCATTCCCGAGAGCAAATGCGGACATCACACCGCTGCTATTTCCAACATATGCCAGGTCGTGCCACACGGCGGGGGTAGAACCGATTGAGTAACCGGTATTAACTGTCCATCGCGATTGAACAGTGGGAAACGCCTTGTTGACAGAAAAGTCCGGTCTCGGATAGACCGTCGTATCGGACGAATGGGGTGTAGTCGGAACGGCAATGAATCGCCAGGGAGGTTTCGTCCCAACTCCCGGATCCCGCTCCGAGAAAAAGAGCGTGTCGTTCCTCAATTCGACCAGGTTGTAGCCGCCTACCGGATTCTTTGCGCGGAGATTCGACCGGCCCATGGTCCCCGGAATGCCCTCGAATATCATTGGCTTGTTGGCGTGCCCGTGTCCGCACAGTATTGCAGCTGTATTACACCGCTTCAACATTCCGATGATTTCATACCAATTGTCCAATTCGCTGTCGAGCGGATAATGGTTGACGAACACAATGGGTTGTCCGGGATTCGGCAGATGTGTGAGAACAGAATCAACCCAGCGGAGATCTTCCGGCGGGATATGACCATCCCCCATTTTCATGTTCGGACCCGAGGCACAGCCGATAAAGCGATAGCCGTCGTATTCAAACGTGAACCTGTCGGCGTTCCACAGGCGGACAAACTCTTTGCATCCCGACTCCGACCACTTCGCGTCATGGTTGCCGGGAATGATGTGGTAGGGCATTCGGAGGCTGTCGAGAATGGTCTTGGCAAGTATCAGTTGCGCATTCGAGCCCATTTCCGTGATGTCTCCCGAGACAATCACGAACGCGACATCATTGCGGGAATTAAGATCGTGAACAGTGCGCTCCAGATCTTCCTCTGCTGTCGACGACCCTATGTGTGTGTCACTGACAAGTGCGAAACTGAAATGGACCTTGTCCTGACCGTAGACGGAGACCGTTCCCAGGCACGCAAGTACTATTGCACAGATCGTCAGGCAAGAGACGCGCTGAACAGTATGACGGTTCAATGAAAGTCCTTCCAGATTCCGCATTCGGTCATCGATGGGAAAAATATACGACGAAAAATCGATATCCGGCGGCCTTTCTTTTGTCGGAGAGTATCAGAGTCCTCGGAGAGAACTATGACGGCTGGGAAATTCGGAGAAACGGAAGAAAGAAGATAGTGACGCTTGTTACTTGTTCAATGCGTTTTCGATGGTTTCGACGAGCTTCGACATCGCAAAACCCTTTTCCAGGTATTGAACGTCGCTGCTCGCTTCCCAGGCACCGGCCCCCTGGGCAGCACCCGTCATCATGATGACAGGAATGGAGGCCGTGTCCGGATTGTCCCGCATTTGTTCGACCATCATAAATCCGTTCATGTTGTCCATATTTACGTCGGAGATCACAAGATCCGGCTGCTCGGCGGCGGCCAGCGACAACCCTTCCAATCCATCTTCAGCTTCAATGGTTTTGTACCCCTTCGCATTGAGAGCGACAACAATGGATTTGCGCATCGACGCTTCGTCATCGACAACTAAGATAGTCTTCATGGAGATCCCGGTTCAGGTGGTGGCTGTAAAATTAGCCAATGCCTTTTCAAAATGCAACATCACGTTGGATGGGAACTCAACATAATGATGTCAAACTCCCAATTACCCATGATGGACTGGATTCAAGAAACAATCACTTTACCGAACAAGCAGCATCTTTTTCGTCGAATTGAATGTACCGGTCTGCATTTTGCAGAGGTACATGCCGCTCGCCAGTCTTGAAGCATCCCAGTTCAACCGATAAACGCCCGGAGCCTTGATTTCATTCATGAGGGTCGCAATCTCTCTGCCCAAGACATCGAAGACTCTGACGGACACCAACCCGTGCGTTGCCACGCGCACCTCCAGATTCGTCGACGGATTGAAAGGATTCGGATAGTTCTGCAACAAAGATGATGTCCGCGGGATCAGGTCACCCGCACGCTCAACACCCAGGATGGCTCCTGAACCGCCACTCTCCTGATATCGTTTCGAAAACTCCTGCACATACTGCCGCGCGATATCGCCGGAATGAATGATCAATGTGTTTTCATCGTTGTCATTTTCGGCCGCCCCGGACCAGTTGTGGCTGCCTGTAATGACCAGAGGGTCACTGCCGTCATTGAATGGATCGACGATAGCATACTTGTGATGAAACAACCCCGTGACGACGGAATGCCCGGCCTGAAGCGCATCGACTCCACCCAGTTGCAGGGAGCCGAGAGTGCTTGGTTGCTGGTCAATCATCCCTCGGACGATCGCGCCGGCGTTTTTCCGCGCAATCAACGTGCTTGCAATGTCATCACGCGTGAACGAAAGGACACCGAAAAACACGTTGTTGTCGGCGCTCGAGAGCGCACCAATGATGTGGGATGTCGTTTGGTCGGATGGACTGAAATACACTTCCACCTTTGTTCCACCGACATAGGTGTAATGAGGAGTATTATCCTGTTTGTTCGGACCAAACCTCGCTGAAGAAGGATTTGCAGTCAGCAACGAGCTCCCGAACATTTCTTCGAATTCGAGCTCATAGATCCTTGCCAGCGATTGATCCTGGATAAACAGCGCATTCTGTGCGTCTTCGACTGTTCCATCGTTCGTGACATTCCACGACCCCGTTACAACCCAGTCGTCAGTAGCGCTTGTCGTGTCGCGACCGTCAAAAACAAAAAACTTGTTGTGCATAATTCCCTGGTCGGTGCCCGGGACTGTTCGTTTGATAACCGATATGCCTGCTGTGATCAGCTTCGAAAGCGGTGTCGAGGTCGCTTTGTTGTCAAAGACCATGCGTACGGCGACTCCCCGGTTCTTTGCACTGACAAGAGAATCGGCTACACGGTTGGCCACAACCGCCGGGTTTCCTCCGAAATCGTCAAACGAATACAAAGCCATGTCGATCGTTTTCGTCGCAAGGCTGATGCGAGTGAGGAGTTTGTCCATAAGAGCCGTGCTCCCGTTTGCCGCGGGCAATAACCCAAGGGTACCATCAGTCGAATAGTTAAAATAGACATCCATTTCCCCGGAACTCGCGGGAGACGTCGTAACGACCGGCGTGATCGAACCGGAGCTGACCCCGGAGAGGTTCGCGGAAACGGCGCGGTAATAGTAGATGCGCCCCGGCGTCAAGCCCGTGATCGCAAAGGAGTGATTTGTCGCCAGTGTGGAATCGACGAGAGAGTCGCCCAGTGCCTGCGTCCTGCCAAAGTACAAAACAGAATTTCCTTCGATCAACGTTGTCCAGTTTACGGTAAATCCGACACCGGAAAGGTTGGTGATGGTCGGTTGAGTCACAATTTGCGGACCGGGCAAGGAAATGAGATCTGCTGGGCTCCGTGGAGTCAACTGGAAGTTCGTCATGTACTGTCCCAGGACGCCGACGATGTCAAGTGCACCGACGGGAATCGTCTGGTTCGCCAGCAAGGAGTTCGCTGGAATGCGTACATCCAGCTGATTGGCACCATCACTGATTTGAAAAGTCACCGCAGTGACGGGAAACGTCCCTGACTGAATAAATTGTACATCGTGGATTGTGATCAACTGTGATTCGTACGTTTCCGATACTTGCGGGAGAGTGAGGATTTTCGGAGCGGGAAGAGGCAATCCTTTTCCGAAAATCACAAGGGTATCGATCGTCTTCAATTCGGCGAGTCCGTTGAAATCTGCGATCTGACCGTGCACTTCCACCGAGTCTCCGATATGTAATGTGTCCGTACGCGGATCATAAAGGGCGATACCGGCTGTCTTGTCCTGAAGATAGATTGTTCTCGCCGATGTCGCGGAAGGCTGATCGAACGTGACTATACCGCGGATCCGGACAGGCGTTCCGGCGCCGTACGTGCGCGCAACATTAATGTCGGTCCAGGTTTGACCGGGCTGCGGGTCTACGACGCCGATATCCGCGATGCTGCGCGGCTGGAGCTGGTACGTACTGTGGAACTGTGTTAACACGCCCACGATATTCACCGAATCCGTCGGGATCGCCGACCCGGGGATATTTGAGTCTTTATCGATATAGACTGTGAATGACCCCGATGCATCCGCCGCACTGTAGCCCGAATCCGCTGCAGACGAACCAAAATTACCGGTGAGGACAAATTTCACTCTGTTGATTCTGACGAGTTGTGCTTCGTAAGCTTCGCCCATCTGCGCTGAAGTAATGATGTTCGGCACCGGCGGCAGATTGCCCGTGCTGACCCTGACGGAATCTGTGAGGGGATTGATCTCGAAGAGGCCGTAGTAGTCCTGGATGGAACCGGTCACTTCCCAGACATCTCCGACCTTTGCATTCGTGCTGAATTGACTGTTGTAAACTCCCATACCTCCCGTACTATCCTGCATGAACGACGGCGATTTGAACTCGTTACCGACCGTCACGGTTCCACGGACTCTTACCATCGCACCAGCTCCCGCAGCTCGTGCTTGTGCCATTGTCAGTGTCCCGAACGCAAACTGAACGTTTTTTGGGGTGGGCATGACATTGCCTGCGGTGTCTTTGACATTGGCAACAGTCAGGGTGTAGACATCGGGTACCATTGTGGATACACCGAGAACAACGCGCGACCAGTTTGCTGCATCACGCTGCGCGAGACTGACAACGACTGATTTATTCAAAGTATAGTTTGTGTCGGCTGTTGATGTCAACGAATCAACGGCTTCGTTAAAGACGATTTCGATTTGAGTGCTCGAGAGTGACTTGACGGACAAGATTGTCGGCGGGATGATATCGCCTGCGCTTGACGCGGGTTCTGTTGCGCTTGCAGAATTCTGTGGCTGAGGTCCGGTTCTAATGGTGAAATCTGCCGAATTGTTGTTTGAATCGTAGCCATTTCCCGCTGTTTCTTCAGTTCCCCCAATTCCCATCGTTGTCGTGGTGGATGTCGAAGAGGCTTTGCGTTCCGCACTCGTCGTGTTTGAAAGAGCACCTGTCGCCCCCGATCCTTCATATTCATTGGCTGTTCCGTAGCCTACGAAGTCGACAACGTCTGGGTCGCTCTTTCCCGTAATTGCGGTGGTATTGCTAACGAGTGCGATCTTTCCGTTGCTCGCACCCATTGCAATCGACCCGA
>DATDNS010000247.1:0-2461 GCA_036518155.1 Bacteroidota bacterium | reverse complement strand
TGGCGAGGGGGCGATTGTATAGATAACGCCCCAACCCTTCGCCGAGGCATCTGCGATCGTCGGCGGGCTCTTCCTGTCGCGCGCATTCTTGTCTGCGCCTGTCAGGTCGGGACTGATTTCCTCCCAATGCAGTCCTCCGTTGCGTGTTTCGAGCAGTACCTGCGAACCCAGATACAGAATGTGTGGATCGAGACGGTCGAACACGATCGGTGATGTCCACGTGAACCGATATTTGCGCAACGGGGCGGGAGTGCCGAATGTTGCCAGAACCGAAGGGGAAATGACCTGCGATTGACCTGTCGTATGGTCGTAACGAGTTACGTCGCCGTACGGACCGCCGCCGTAAATGATGTTTGGATTGAGCGGATCAGGAGCGATATAACCACTTTCCTCCCCGCCAATCGGATGCCAGTCTCTGAAGGAAATCTGGCCGAAGTCGCTTCGGCTCGTGATGCTTGTTGTCCCCATATCCTGTTGTGAACCGTAGATTCTGTAAGGGAACTGGTTGTCCACTGCGACGTGATAGAATTGTCCCGTGGGTTGATTGTACCAACTGCTCCAGGTTGAGCCGCCGTCAACGCTCACACAAGTTCCCTGATCACTGGCAACAATCATTCGATGGTCGTTCTGGGGATCCACCCACAAGAAATGATAATCGTCCCCGCCGGGCGAGCCTTTGATAACGGGGAAGATTTTGCCGCCGTCCGTGGATCGCATCAGAGATCTGTTGGGAATATAGACGATATCGGCATTCTGCGGATCGACAGTGATGCCCGAGAAGTACCACATGCGGGCAGTGATATTTGGGTCCTTGCTCGTCAACCGCCATTGTTGTCCGCCATCATCGCTCCGATACAGTCCCGACCCGTTTTTCTGTGCATTCACTAACGCATAAACAACATTCCCTTGCGATCCACTCGCTACAGCCACACCGATTCGGCCGAACGGTTTTGGAGGCAACCCGTGTCCCATCAATTCGGTCCACGTTTGTCCTTCATCAGTGGATTTGTAGAGTCCGCTGCCCGGACCTTCGTCCGGTGGATACTGACTCCAGGCAGTACGTCGTGCCTGCCACAAGGTCGCGTAGACAACCGTAGGATTCTGCGGATCTGATCCCAAATCCACGGCTCCAACATCGGGACTTTTGTAAAGAGTTTTTGTCCAGGTTCTTCCGCCGTCCGTCGAGCGAAAGACCCCGCGTTCTTCGTTCGGACCATATGCGTGTCCGACGGCCGCTACGAGCACAACTTCCGGGTTGCGAGGGTCGATGAGAACTCTCCCAATATGTCTGGAATCGTTGAGCCCCATGTGCAGCCAATGTTCGCCGGCGTCGGTGGATTTATAAATGCCGTCACCATACGTTATGTCCGAACGCAGGTCTGCTTCTCCTGTGCCGACGTAGATGACATTTGGATCAGACGGCGCAATGGCCATTGCACCGATCGAGGGATTTGTGAGTCCTTCGCCGATCGATTTCCAGGTCACGCCGGCGTTGACGGTTTTCCACATCCCGCCGTCGACACTACCAAAGTAGAAAACATACGGATTGCCGGGAATTCCTGCCGCGGCAATCGAGCGGCCCGCACGAAATGGTCCGACAAGGCGCCACTGCATTGCGCGAAACGCATCTCCCGGAATATTCTGAGGCAACGCGTGTGTCAGGAACGTCGCTGAAATAAGGGACGACAGAACAAGGCTGGAAACCCATCGTTCCTTGGTATGTTTTCGGCTGATCGTTTGATCTCCCATGATGTTGGTCTCTATTGTAGGTTCATATTCCTGAGGATCGCGATTATACGCGGGTCAGTACGTAAGGGTTCAAAGAGGGGTTCCACATTCAAATACACAAGTGATCCCTCCCGTTTCTCATAGGACTTTTGCAGGGATTGGATTGCGAATTCTCGTTGATTCGCGCGCAGAGCGACGACAGACAGCACAATATACGGTAATTGGCCTTGTCCGCACAGCTCTTTGGCGACAGTCAATTCGCGGTTCCAATAAGACTTCCAATCGGGGGAGTCGCCGGATTTTCGGATCTCCGAATATCCTTCATAGTCAGTGCCGGTGATTGATCGTGAGAGGATAATCTCGGACAATGCTTTGTTCGTCAGGTGTTTCATCTCGTAAATTGAACCAAGCAGGCCGTGCGCGGGTCTCGATTCGGGATCGACCTCGAACTCTTTTCTTGTGAGCGCTATTGCCTCATCGTATCGCCCGGCATAGTACTCGATCCTCGCGCGACTATGCAGGACTTCGATGGAAAGAGGGTCAAGTTCGACCGCCAGATTCGACTGGGCGGTCGCTTCATTAAAGCGTCCGAGAGCCGCGAGGAGGATCGCATAGAAATCCCTGGCGATCGAATAGTTTGGATTGAGCTCGATCGACTTCTTTAGTTCTTCCTCTGCACGCGGAAAATTCCAGTCGTACGTCCTCAAGATGTATGCAAGTGCTGTGTGAGCCT
>DATDNS010000246.1:0-6155 GCA_036518155.1 Bacteroidota bacterium | reverse complement strand
GGCAGAAATTCGATTGCATCGCGGTCTTCCGGAAGGTTCCGGAAGCGTTCACGCATGATGATTTTCGCCAGGACGATCTCTGACGTCACGCGGATATCGACGGCTACCGCCCGGATATTCCGGACCCCGCGTTTGACCGTGAGCGTAATCGTTCCCGTGGCTTTTGATGAAGCAACACACACGTGTGGCACAATGCGGTATAAACCGCCATACCGTGCATAGTCGATGGGGGACAAAAAAGCGCACCGAAGGCCGTTGGTGCGCTTGTTCAAATGGAGTGAATTGACGGCAGGAAGGTCAAACGCAGGCTCGAACAGAGAATCTGCGGAATTCAGACCGGCCAGCAACGGCCTGAGATAGACTGCATCCGAGACCCCCAGCCGGATCTTTGACGACATCAGATCGTGGTTTTCTGTGAGACGGCTTTGGTGGCCAGTTCACGTACGTAGTAAAGTTTGGCGCGGCGTGACTTGCCCTCTTTGATCCGTTCGATCTTTGCGATACGGGGGGAATGGAGAGGAAAAATCCGCTCGACACCGACGCCGTCGGAAATCTTCCGCACCGTGAAGGTTGCGTTCATGCCCGATCCGCGCCTTGCGATGACAATACCCTGGAATTCCTGGATTCGCTCTTTGTCCCCTTCCTTAACTTTCACGTGGACGTTGAGGATGTCGCCCGGCTTGAATTCAGGTATGTCTTTCTTCAGCTGCGTCGCTTCCACAAGTTTCAACTTATCCATCTTGGTTCTCCGTTATGATAGTATTTCAAAACTGTGCTGCTAGTGTTCCAGTAGGTCGTGCCGTCGTAATTTCGTTCTCTCGTTCCGTTGTTGCTCCCGCCATTTCGCAATTTCCACGTGATTGCCCGAAAGCAGAACGTCGGGTACTTTCAAACCGCGGTATTCCGCGGGTTTCGTGTACTGTGGACTCCCGAGAAGGCCGTCCTGGAACGAATCGCTCAACGCAGACTCGCTGTCATTCAGGACACCCGGGATCAGCCGGGCAACGGCGTCGACGACAACTGCTGCCGCCAATTCACCCCCGGTAAGAACGTAGTCCCCGATCGAGATTTCCCGTGTTACGAGCGCTTCCCGGACACGCTCATCGATACCCTTGTAGTGTCCGCACAACAGGATCAGGTTCTGGCTCAGGGAAAGTTGATTGGCCAATGACTGATCGAATTTTTCGCCGTCGGCGGTAAGGTAAATCACCTCGTCATATTCTCTCTGCTTCCGGAGTTCCTCCACACATTCAAAAATCGGCTCGGGTTTCAGGATCATCCCCGGACCGCCGCCGTAGGGCGTATCATCGATCGACTGGTGCTTGTCGTGTGCATACCTTCGGAGGTCGTGCACGTGCACTTCGATGAGACCTTTCGACTGTCCACGGCTCAGGATGCTTTCCTGGAACGGGCTCTCAAGAAGCTTCGGCAACCCGGTCACGATGTCGATTCTCATAAGTCCAGCAATCCTTCAATCTCATGAATGACGACCGTGCGCGTGCCAAGATCGACACTCCGAATGAATTCTTTCACTGCGGGGATTGAAATCGTCCTCGCACCGGACTCGATTTGCCACAGATCGTTGGAAGGTAATCGCAGGATTTCGCGGACGACACCGACACTCTTCCCATCCTCCGTCACAACGTTCATCCCCAGCACATCATCGATAAAGAACGACCCCTCGCGGGGCGGCACGACCTCGCGGTCAGGAACCAGGACAAGCTTTTCGCGCAATTCTTCGGCGGCTGTGCGATTGTCGATGCCGCCGAATTTCATCACGATCTGTCTGCCGCGGTCGTGGACCGCTTCGACAACAACTTCGCGAGGATTCTTCGGATCGCTTCCGATCCAGACTGATTTCAATGAACTGAATCGTTCCGTGCTCTCCGACCAGGGAACAATCTTCACCTCACCCTTGATACCCACCGGACCCGATATTTTTCCGACAGCAACAAAGTCGGTCATACCCGGGTCCTACTCAACACTGCAAACCGCCTGTCTTCTCGTTCAACCCACAATATCAAGCACCGCTTTCTTTCCCTCTTTTGCGCCAACCGCCCTTAACAGCACCCGGAGCGCAGAAGCAGTTTTTCCACTTCTTCCGATAATCTTGCCAACATCACTCTCCGCGACTTTCAACTTGAAAACCAGCTTCTGTTCTTTCTCTTCAGTCTCAATCAGCACGTTTTCAGGGTGGTCTACGAGATGCTTTGCCACGTATTCGAGGAAATCCTTCATGGTTCCACCTCCTGTCTAAGGTCTAAGACTGATTCCGGGATTAGAGTGAAGCTTGCAACTCCCCAGCACCTCCCCAGCCTCTCAACACAGTGGAATCTCAGAGAACAGCAAAACAGTCCTGAAGACGGATAACGACGGACTACGAAGCAGCAGGTGCGGGTGCCGCCGGCGGCGCAGGTGCTTCAGCCACGACGGGTTTCGCTTCGGCTGCAGGCTTGGCTTCGGCTGCTGCCTTCTTCTTGCGATCGGCACGTCGCGCGCGCCGGTCTGCTGCCCGTTTCGGCTTTTCTACTTGTTCCATTTGCCAGCGTTCCAGCACGCTTTTGACCGTGGCTTCGTCCTTTCCCTGGCGCGTCAATGTCCATCGAAGCCAAAATCCGTTATGACGCAGAATTGAGCGGACCGTATCGGTCGGCTTGGCTCCTTTTTTCAGCCAGTGTTCGATGCGTTCTTCTTTGAGCGCAATCCGGACCGGGTTAAGGTTTGGATTGTACTGTCCCAACGCCTCGATGTATCCGCCGTTCCGCGGCGCACGAATGTCCGTCGCAACAAGTTTGTACACAGGATATCCCTTCTTCCCTTCCCTGCGCAATCGTATCTTTACCAACGTGAGTACTCCTCTTTTGAGTGATGTTATGATGGTCGCTTAAACATTCTTTGAATCCTCCGGCAGATTCCTTTTCGCATCAACGTACCGGGAGCCGCATGCCCTGCATCGCTCTGCGCGCGCCCCCCTTGCTGAACTTCTTCATCATCTTCTGCATTTCGTCGAACTGTTTCAGCAGTCGGTTCACTTCCTGGATCGTTGTGCCGCTCCCCAGCGAAATCCTCCGTCTCCTGCTCCCGTTCAGCAACGACGGCCGCACACGCTCTTCTTTCGTCATCGACTGGATGATGGCTTCGATACGAACGAGCTCCCGGTCGTCCACATTCGCATTTGCCGGAAGCTTGTTCATCCCGGGAATCATCGAAACAACCTGGCTGATGGGGCCCATTTTCTTGATCTCGCGCAGCTGGTCGAGGAAATCTTCGAACGTGAATTGCGCCTTGCGAAGCTTTTCTTCGAGCTTGACTGCCTTGTCCTGGTCGAACGATTCCTGCGCTTTCTCCACAAAGGAGACGATATCCCCCATCCCGAGAATGCGTGAAGCAATCCGGTCGGGATAAAACGGCTCGAGTGCATCGAGTTTCTCGCCGACCCCGATAAACTTGATCGGCTTCTGAACGATCGAGCGTATCGACAACGCTGCGCCGCCCCGGCTGTCTCCATCGAGCTTCGTCAGGACAACTCCGTTAAAATCCAGACGGTCGTGAAACGCTTGCGCAGTGTTGACGGCGTCCTGTCCCGTCATCGCGTCCACGACAAACAGAATCTCGTGGGGTCGCACTTTTTCACGGATCGCCGCCACCTCGTTCATCATCTCTTCATCGACGTGCATTCGCCCCGCCGTGTCGATGATGATGGTGTCGCGAATATTTTTCCGGGCAAATTCCAGCGCGTCTTCGGCGATCTTTACCGCTCCGGCGCCCCGGTCTGTGTACACTGGAATTTCGATCTGCTTGCCGAGCATCTGCAACTGATCGATCGCCGCAGGTCTGTGCACATCTGCTGCCACGAGCAACGGCAATCTGCCTTTTGTTTTCAGGAGATTTGCGAGTTTCCCAGCGAACGTCGTCTTTCCGGAACCCTGAAGACCGGCGATGAGAATCACCGTCGGAGGCGTCTGGGAAAACGTAATCTCCGCTTTCGTCTCGCCGAGCAGTGTGACCATCTCATCGTGAATGATCTTAACGATGAGCTGTCCCGGCGTGATGCTGTTGAGCACTTCCTGCCCAACTGCCCGCTTCTGAACATCTTCAATGAACTGCTTCGCAACTTTGTAATTGACGTCAGCGTCAAGCAACGCCCGCCGGACTTCCCTGAGGGATTCCTCGACGTTTTGAGCTGATATCTTGCCTTCACCGCGAAGCTTCTTGAAGGTGATTTCGAGCTTTTGGCTGAGACTCTCGAACATACGACCGATCCGGCTAATGACGACAAAACTTCCACGTCCTGAACGATTGGAGCCTGGTGAACCTGGAAGTTCCAACTATCCTGATGTCCAAAATAGAGAAAAAAGGGGCGCTAATCAAGGACTAATTCAAGGGGCCCCGTTGCTGACGTGTTCACTGAATCGGCACAGGCAGCCGACGAATTTCTGTATTTCCAGGAATTGATACAGTCAACAAAAAACCGCCGCCTGCACTTCCCGGCGACGGTTGGTCTCAAACAAAATGCGCTGCACCTCTAGCTGGCTTCTTTGAGTGCTTCCGCACCTCCGACAATTTCAAGCAGTTCCTTCGTGATCGATGCCTGCCGGGCTTTATTATACGACAGCGTCAAATCCGTAATCAACTCCTTCGCATTTTCCGTGGCGTTGTCCATGGCTGACATCTGGGCACCCAGGGAGGCGGCATTCGATTCCAGGAGAATCCTCCACATCTGGAAATTCAGGTGTTTTGGCAGAAGAGCATCGATGATTTCCTTCTTGGAAGGCTCGTAGATGTAGTCGACGATTGCATGCGCCTTGTGACTGGTGTCAGCTCTGAGTTCTTCGGGAGGAATCGGCAACAATTGTTCCACGACAATTCGCTGCTGAAGGACGTTCTTGAATTCGTTGTAGATCACTTCGACCTTGTCGAATTCGCCGTTGAGATATCCCGAACTCAGGTCCGCCATAATCCCTCTCGCCTTGCCGAAATCCAGGTGCTGGAAAAACCCTGAGTGCCGGAGATGGATTTCGTAATCTCGTTTGCCGAAGAACTCCGTTCCTTTCTTGCCGATCGTGACCAGGCGAATCTGATGTTCAACGCTCTTCCTCTCCGGATACTGCTGCTGGATATGGCTTACTGCCGCCTTGATAACGTTTGTGTTGAACGCTCCGCACAAACCCCGGTCCGACGTTACAACGACAAGAATGGATTTTTTCACTTCACGCTTTTGAAGCAACGGATGGAGCGATGGATCGAGCTCCGCAACGAGATGCGCGACGAGGCGTTTGTATTCCCGGGAGTACGGGCGCGCCGCCAGGATTCCTTCCTGTGCGCGACGCAAGCGCGCCGCAGCCACCATTTTCATGGCCTTGGTGATTTTCTGAATGCTCTTGACGCCTGAGATCCGTCTTCGTATTTCCCTGAGGGTCGCCATCTACGGAGTTGTTGTCGCTTTGAATTTTGCGGAGAAATCCTTCGCGATGGCGTGAAGCTTCTCCACCGTTTCCTTGGAGAGGTCTTTTTCTTTCGAAATCGTCCCGAGCATTTCGGGATACCTCATCGCGATCGTCTCGTGAAGTTCGCGTTCGAACCGCTGGACATCCTCCAACGGCAGCTCATCAAGATAACCGTTCGTTCCGACGAAGATGCTGACGACCTGATTCTCAACCGGCATCGGGACGTATTGTCCCTGTTTGAGCAATTCCACGAGCCGCGAACCGCGCCGGAGGGCCTGTTGCGTCGCTTTGTCGAGGTCAGAACCGAATTTCGCGAACGCTTCGAGTTCGCGGTACTGGGCAAGCTCGAGTCGCAGACGGCCGGCAACTTTCTTCATTGCTTTGATCTGGGCGTTGCCGCCGACACGCGAGACAGAAATGCCGACATTGATGGCGGGCCGGATTCCCGAATTGAACAGGCTCGGTTCAAGATAGATCTGGCCGTCGGTGATCGAAATGACGTTCGTCGGGATGTACGCTGAAACGTCGTTCGCCTGGGTCTCGATGATGGGGAGCGCCGTGAGGCTGCCGCCGCCGAGCTCATCGTTGAGCTTCGAGGCGCGTTCCAGCAAACGCGAGTGCAGATAGAACACGTCTCCCGGGTACGCTTCGCGTCCGGGCGGGCGACGAAGAAGCAGCGACATTTGTCGATAGGCCTGGGCGTGCTTC
>DATDNS010000245.1:0-2628 GCA_036518155.1 Bacteroidota bacterium | reverse complement strand
ACCGGACCTTGACGGTCTGGTTTTGCGGGTCGCTTTGGGGACTCACGGCTTCGACCACGGCCGGAAACGTGCGATCCGGCAGCGATTGGAAGCGGATTGTGGACTGCTGATTCACGCGGATAGATGCAACGTCGCGCAATTGGACGTCGGCGACAAAATCGATGGTCGAGAGATCGATCACGGTGAGCAATTCGGCGTTCTCAGCAACCAGTTCTCCTTCGGAGACACTGCGACTCGCGACGACGCCATCGAACCGCGCCAGAATGCTCACACTGTTTTGGGTCGATCTTGCCAATCGGAGCATTTGTTCCGCCTCCGCTCTTTGCTCGGGCGTTCTCGCTGTTTGTACCATCGATTCAGCGCCAAGGATGGCAGACTGGGATTCCTTGGTCTGGATCAGAGCAAGCACGTCTCCTTTCTTCACTTCGGTTCCTTCGAATGCCTTCAACGAAATGATACGGCCGGCGATAGGAGCGTATATTTTCTCTTTCTTCAGCGCATCAGTTTTCCCAAACGCGGAAACGCTCACGACAGCATTTCCTTCTGAAATCAGGACCGTCTTGACGGAGACCGTTGCTTTTACTCCGGACAGGCTTCCCTCATCCTCATCGCCCGACGTTCGCCGGCACGAGACAGCGATGAACAGGAGGCCAAACAACGGGAGCGCCCGAAGGGCAAGTCGGAATTGAGTTCTCATGTGGTCAATGGTTTCAACGTGTCGTGAGTTGTTCTAACCTGGCGTTCAGAAGCTGGATTCCAGCCAGGGATTCCAGCTCCGAGAGCTTTGTGTCAGCCAGGAGTTGTTGTGCTGAAAGAACCTCAAGCGAAAGAATGCCTCCGCCGACAAACTTCGATTTTGTGAGAAGGAAGTTTTCGTCCGCATACTTCAGGTTGAGCCGAATGGACTTCAGCCGATCGCGAAGTCGAAGCAGCTGCAGTCTTGTCTTTCGAATTTCCGATGTCATGGATCGTTGAAGGAGTTCAGATTCGAGCCGGATGTTGTCGGAAACGAGTTGTCGTTGCTGGACCCGGAGATCGGTGGCTCCCCAGCTAATCAGCGGAACTTCGAGAACCAATCCGACGGAAAAGCCGAGGGCGCTTGATCGTTCAGCCGGGGGAAGCTTCAGGTTCTCACCGGAATTGAGGTAGCCGGCATCGGCGGACAGCGCAAGTTCGGGCCATAGTTCCCGTTGTGTAATTTCAACATCGTAAAGACTGCTCCGTAGTTCATCGTCTGCGATGGAAGTTTCCAGCGTGCCAAGCGTGTCCTGAGACGAAAGGACAAGGAGAGAATCCGAGCTGCCGTTCGGCACGGCATCGAGCGACCCGTTGACCCGAAATGAAGTATCGATTGCACCGCCGATCAACTCTGCTAACGAATACTTTGCAATCGAGTACTCGTCCATCGCCTTCTCGCGTGCGATCTGAGCGTTGGACAGTTGAACCGTCGTTTTCAGCACATCGGTGTAACTGGCTGTGCCTCCCAGCGAAAGTCTTTTGACGATTTCGAGATAGTCGGAAAGTTGTTGAACGCCTTCCTGCTGCAACTGAACTTCCTGCTGGGATCGCAGCGTTTCGATGAACGCTTGTTTGACGGAAAAGACCAGGTCGCGCTCGGTCATTCGATACGCGTTGTTGAGTCGCTGCAGATCGGTTTGAAGCTGATCGGATTTCAGACCACGAATCCCTGCGTCATAGAGGGACTGCTGAACAACGACCGCGCCTGCGAGTTGACCTCCGTCCGTAATGACAGGATCATACCCGAAGCGTGAAGAAAACGGAGCATAAATGGGATTGACCTGAAGACGAAATTGAGGGAGCCCGGTCGTGCGAAGCTCCGAGTGCATGAGCTCGGCGGCACGAATGGCGTTTTGTGCGCTCCGCAAGCGCGGGCTTCGTTCCCGCGCCTGCGAGAGACATTGATCGAGCGTTAGGACTGCCTGACTTTTCGAAACGCTGAAGGCCAGCGCGCATACAAGCAAAACACGTGCGACTCTGTTCACAGTCCTATTTCTGCAGTTGGATGATGGTGAATGTGTTGGGTACCATCGCCGGGCGCGGACGCGGATGTTCCGTCGTCGGTTTCGGCGTCTCGCCGAATTCCGCTGTGACAACGTAAATGTCGTGCGTTGCCGGATCGAGCGTCATTGTCCGCGCGCCACGCTGCGTCTTGACATTGTCGATGACCTCATACTCGTCTGCTGATTTCTGACGCACAACGGTAATGGTTCCCTCTCCGTTGGAACTAAAAGCAAGTTTTGTCCCGGGATCGAACTGGCAGGCATCGGGTCCATTTCCAATCGCGACTGATGTCACGACTTTTCCATTGTCCGGGTCGGAAACCATCATCATCTTGTTGCCACAGACCGAGAACAGTCGTCGGTTTGTCGCGTCAAGAGCGAGACCCGAGGGCTCTTCGCCCGGCGCGATGGACCAGCGATTCAATACCTTGTTCGTCCGGGCATCGATTGACGCAACTTCACTCTTATCCTCGATATTCACGTAGACGTGTCCTTTGAGGTCTGTCACGGCAAATTCCGGCTTGCCGCCGAGCCATATCGTTGCCGTCGTGTCTCCGGATACCGGGTCGAGGACGGTGGCATCCTGACTGCGCCCATTGAACGTGAA
>DATDNS010000244.1:0-26460 GCA_036518155.1 Bacteroidota bacterium | reverse complement strand
GATAAGGATTCGTGAGAGTGGCAGCCTGGTTCGCTGTGAATGGCAGCGTGAATTGAGTTCCCTGGTTCCAGTAGGAGTACGTTGTTGTGTTCGGATAGGCCCAATAGGCCCTTACCTGGGTATTCGTGTACGCCCTGTAATACCCGATTTGATAGGTGTTTGTCGCACTCTGTGGTATGGAGATATCGTCCCGGGTCTGGTCCGTCAATCCATAGTTGACGTACAAAGGACCAAGGGTTGTGTAACCGGTATTTTTCACGTAGAGAAAGAAATAGTTGGAGCTGACAATAAGTTGGAGTCGATATGAGGAGTACAGCGAGACGTCGATGGGGTAACTGCTGCCGCCCCAGTTCAGAGTGCGCCCGATCGTCGAGCCGCCGGTGGTCTTGCCGCTCGTCGAGGCAGTATAGACAACGGACCGGGGGTTCGTCGTGAATTCGTAGATCGCGCTGTCCCCGGGTTGCGCCGTCAGCGTCACACCCTGCACGGTGATACTGATTGGCGTGAAGACGGTATTAACAAACGTGAACGTAAAGGCATTGTGGATTGTCATGGTAACGGGAGCGGATGTGCTCACGTGGCCGCCTGCATCGTAGGCCTTTGCCATAAGGGTGTAGTTGCCGTCGTCCCACAACTCGGTCTCCCAGATGAATCTCCACGGCGCGGACTGATCGGTGGATGAAAGTGATCCGTTAATGTAGAGCTCCACCTTGGTCACACCTTTGTCGTCTGCAGCGTCAACAAAAACCGTATCGGTGAGCCTGCAGATTTCACTATTGGCGGGCGATGTGATTGCAACGGTCGGTGGAGTGTCCGCTGGAGCGGAAGGGGGTGAAGTCTTGCATCCGGGAACAACGGCAATCACTGTGCAAACGCACAGAACAAAGAAAGTGCAAAACCGACAGTGGATCTTCATTGTGGTTTCTCCTTTCGGCGGGAATCCAATTTTGTGTGAAGAGGACCGGCGCTCGAGGATCTGGTGGTGGCCAGCTTTGCGGGAGGAATTTCGGTAGGATGCTGGCTTCGTGTCCTCCGTGTGAACGTATGGTACCCCTACTGAGAGACAAATGCAAGAGTATTGCTTCAAAGACTGGGATAAAATTATCGATCGGGAAATTGTCATCATGTCTCTCAACGTCTACAACGCAAAATCACAATCCAAAGCGATAGTGCCAACCGCGCTCTTCCCAAATTTGGCAAACCGAATTCAACAGACGTGGGTGATGAGGAAAACGACAGCGACCATCGCCGAAGATATTCGTGTAAACATCAATGTTCGAGTCAACAACAAGAAAGCTCGAAGGAGAACAAGGACCAGGAGGCCAGGAATTCCGACTGGGCAACCTGTGTGCACATTCGTTGACATTGTTGGCCAAAATCTGTATACTTGGCCGAGAATTCCTTCCTAATTGTTCAGCGCGATGAAATACATTTCTGTCTGTCTGGCGGCCGTCACGCTCATTTTTTCACAGTTGACGGCCCAAACGAAGTTCTATAACTACTACGACGAAGGGTCGCAGTATATGGAGAAGCAGGATTGGGTTCGGGCTATCGGGGAATTCAAGAGCGCTGCATCACTCGAATTTGAAGACGCGAAAAGAAAACGCACGTACGGAACCCGGTTTATTGAGTATTTTCCGCACCGCGAAATCGGCATTGCCCACTATTTTCTGGGGGAATTCCAGGATGCGAAACAGGAACTTGAACTGTCTTTGGCCTTTGCCAAAAGTGACAGGGCCGAGGAGTTCCTGGATAAAGTCCGAAGAGGAATTTCACCCGCCCTCCTGGCCGAAGAGGACAGAAAGAGGAACGAAGCGGAACGACAGCGCAAACTCGATGAAGAAAACCGGGCGAGGCGGGAACGCGAAGAAATTGAAAAGAAGAACCGGGAGCTGGCTGAAAAGCAAAGAATCGAGGAAGAAGAAAGGAAACGCGAGGAGGAACGAAAGGCGCTCGATGAAAAGAACACAAAACTCCCGGTCGGGGCGTTAACGTACGATCCTTCCCGTGTTACGCAGGTGGGTTCGAGACTCGCGATTGCCGTCTTACCGTTTGACACAAAAGGAGAAGCTCAAAAGCTTGATGTATCGGTGACGGACAAGCTCGTGACCCAGCTTGTGAATCTTCGCCGGTTCAAAGTCATGGAGCGGGCAGCGCTCGAAAAAGTACTGAAGGAACAAAAGCTCCAGACATCGGGTGTTGTCGATGAGAAAACGGCGGTCAATATCGGGAAAATTGCCGGCGCGGATGCGATCGTCATCGGTGACGTGACCATCGTCGGCGGATTCGCAAAGGTCAGCGCAAGGGTCATCGATACGGAAACGAGTGAAACGATCGTTGCCAAGGAAGAGCAGGGGCAGGGCTCGGGTATTGAGGATGTTGAAAAGACAGTCGGCCGCGTTGCGATCGACATTTACAATGAACTGCCGATCGTCGAAGGGTACGTCGTAAATCAGGACCAGGACCTCTTCTATATCGACATCGGGAGCGAAAAAGGAATCCGAAAAGGTTCAAAATGCGTGGCATTTCGGGAGGGGGACAAAATACGACATCCCGTCACCGGAGAGATTCTCGGGAGCAGAGTCACGAAGCTTGGAGAACTCGTGGTGGTGCAAGTACAGGGCAAACTCGCTGCAACCAAAATCGTCGAAAGTGAGGGCGAGATCAAAGTTGGTGACAAAGTCGTCGTCAAGTGAATACTTACTCACCGTCCCACAAAACCCGCGGAGGATTGACTTATGAAAACTGGCTTGTGTGTCGTTACGATATCCGCTCTTCTCGTATTCGCCAATGTTAGTGTTGCCCAGCAATACAATATCACCGGAGCGGGAGCAAGGGCAGAAGGATTTGGCGGTGCGTTCATAGGCGTTGCGGACGATGCTACTGCCGTCGTATGGAATCCGGCGGGATTGTCACAACTTGAACGCCCGGAAGGCTCAATCGTGGCAAAATACGTGATGGAGAAAGTCGATTACACCGATAATACCAATGCGTCAAACAACGAGAGTACATCGCTCAACCACGTTGTGTTCAACTTCGGAAGCCTGGCAGTTCCGTTGAAAATCGGCGGGACAAATGTTGTTCTTGCAGCCGCGTATCAGCGACAGCTCGACTTTTATAACAGCTATAAACAGCCGGGTTTTGACATCGAGGAAAAGGGCGGGGTAGACACATTTACTCCCGGCGTGGGTGTTCAACTCAGCCCCCTGTTCTCGCTCGGATTTTCCGCAAACATCTGGTTTGGAAAAGACGATTACAGTGAAACCTACGATGCGCCGTCAGCATCATCTCCCAATACCACCTACAACGGCAAGCCTTCCGGCTTCAACATGGTTTTGGGGGGAATGGTGGATTTCGGCGGTCTGAGCAAGCCGGTGCCGTTGAAGATTGGTGCGTCCGTGCGAACGCCGTTCACTCTCAAATCTGATTATTCCTATCAATGGTCGCCGGCATTTTTCGGGGTCCTGTCAGAAGCATCTGCCACTCAAAAAGTAGAAATGCCGTCGATGATTGGCCTCGGCGCGTCGTATCGCATCGGCGAGAACCTCATCGTTGCGGCTGACTTCGAAACCAGAGCATACGGGGATAAAAAGATCTTCACCGATATTACGACCTCCTTCGGGTCGATTTCCGATACTTCGCAATTGAGTGCAAGCAAAAAGAATCTGAATCAATTTCGTGTCGGAGCAGAGTACCTCATTGTCACCGACGCCGGTGTCTTTCCGATCCGAGCCGGATATCGCAATGTTCCGACACTCATCGCATATCGCGACGCCAATGGAGATCCTACGGATCAACAAGTCGTGGGTGACGGGTTTTCCGTCGGAACCGGATTCATCAGCGGAAGCTTCGCTCTTGATGTTACATTTTCGCGCTTGTCCTATCAGGCAGGCGGAGTTAATTCGACCACCGACTATACTCAGACATTCATCACGGGCTCGCTCATCGTGTATTTCTAGGATTCCGGCATACCGGGAGGTGCGGGAGCGACCACATCTACCGGAGCTTCGCACTGGAAGCGGACTTGCGCTTTAGAGAACGGAAGGCGATATTTTGGTCGTCGTTTCGTCAGCCCTTCCAAAGATTCCAAATGATTCATAATTCTTTTCGCCAGGTTAACTCACTAATACTTCATCCAATGTGGAGGTGTGTTATGAACTACGTGAAAGCCCTGCCGTTGCTTGCGGCGTTGTTCCTGATGGCGTGCGGAGGCAGCAAAGAAGCCAATCTTTCAAAAGTCGATACGGGCAACATTCCTGCGTGGTACCTGAATCCGCCGGTTGACCCGGCGTTCGTCTATGCGACCTCGAGTTCAACCTCCCAGGATATGCAAATGGCAATCAACAAGGCGGAACAGGATTGCCGCGCCGAAATTGCACGCCAGGTCGAAGTAAAAGTCTCTGCGCTGACAAAGAAATTTGACGAAGAAGTCGGCGGCAAGGATGCCCAATTGCTCACGTCGTTTACGTCTGCCTCAAAATCGGTTGCGAGCACCAGTCTGAGTGGAGCCAAGACAAAGCAGCGGGATGTCAAACAGGATGGGTCGATGTGGCGTGCCTATGTCTTGATGGAGTACAATGTGGCCCAGTCCATGGTTTCTCAGATGAAGAAGGAAGAAGAACTCTACACGCGGTTCCGTGCCACGCAAACCTACAAAGAGCTGGAAGACGAAGCGAACAAAGTTGACGCTGCAAAACAACAACAGCAACAACAACCGCAGTAATATTCGGCTCCAGGCACGAGTGTGGTCTTGAACGAAAAGCTCCCTGTGGTATGTAGCGGGGAGCTTTTCTCTTTAAGGAAGAATAAATGCTTATGGTCAGGTCTGTAATTCTCCCCCTGCTTTTGCTGCTCCAGCTCCAGGTATCCAGAAAAACGCTTCCCGAGAATATCTACCCATCGTGGTTCTTTGAACCGCCGGCCGGCAGGATAATCGCAACCGTGGGGTACAGCGATGAGCACGCTTACGTCGATTCGGCAATCAAAGCCGCCATACGGGAAGCGGCGTGGAACTATGTGAAAAATGAACGTGTTCGGATCGCGGGTGCACAAGGTTTGGCAACGCTTGCGGCCGGTACGATTACTGTCGGCTCCACGATCAAGGAATACGTGGATGTCGATGAAGCCGGAAAACTCACGCCGGCGATGAAAGCGCTCGACTATTTTCAACGGGGCGGATCGGTAACAGTTCTTGCGTCGACGGATTCAATGATCCCGTTCCAAAGCTTGAAGCGGATCGATGCAACGAAGGTTCCAAAGCCCGGCTGGACAACAATGATTCCCGATAATACCGGCTTCATCTACAATGTCGGGCTGGCGCCGCTGTATTATAATGAGAACAATTCCTGGCGTGAAGCGGAACGAAAAGCAAGGATCAATATTGCGCTGACGCTGTATACGAAAGTGAAATTCCTGGGCAAGAAATCCGACAACACATACTTCCGGGAGTTTCAGGTTGAAGAGACAAACGTAACGCTGCGCAGGACAGAGATTGTTGCACGATGGAAAGACGTGAAGAATCAAATCTGCTATGTCCTTATGAGAATGCCGGTAGGGTCGTAACGATACCGCGCATCCCGGAACATTGAATGATTACACCAAACAAGCCATCAGCAGGATTCGATGGCCGAAAATCCCAGGCAATCGACCCGCCGGGTTAACAACGGCGGAAATCAATTCGGGGAGGTACCTATGGCAAGAGGAAGAAAATCTTCTCTGGTTTTTGCGCTCGCTGCAATCGTTGCCGGATCGTCGTTGCTTTACTCGCAGGACGACTTCGAGAAGTGGAAAAAGGCGGAAACCGATAAGTACCAGCAGTGGAAAGATGAGCGCGACAAAGCGTTCACGGAGTTCCTGAAGACCGATTGGCAGAAATTCAAGGCGTTCAAAGAACAAAGCTTGTACGATTCACCGAAACCCAAAACACTGCCGATTGCTCCCGCAAAACATGAACGGAAACCCGAGCTGAAACAAAAACCTCTGCCCGAGCAAAAGCCTGAGATAAAAGTCGAGCCTCGGCCGGAGAACAAACCCGATGCGAAAGTCGAAAAAGCTCCGGAACCGAAACTAGAGCCAAAGCCGGAAGTCAAACCCATCCTGACACCCGAAACGCAACCGCTGATCAAGCCCGAGCCGAAAAAGGACCTTCAGCCTGAAGCGAATCCTGAGATCAAACCGGAAACCAAGCCCGAAACAAAGCCTGAAGTCAAGGTCGAGACTGCACCAGTCTCTGATTCCTTCATTGACCCCGCAAAGAATCCGAATACTCTCTCGCTGGATTTTTATGAAGCCAACGTTCCGCTTTTGTATGCCAACGGGCTGAATCCCCGCCTGGAGGGAACGCCCTCAGGAAAGACCATCAGCGCGTTCTGGGAGGCAATGAGCAAATCCAACTATGAGGATTTCGTAAAGCAGGCAACGCTCTACAAAAACCGTATGAACCTCAATGACTGGGGATACTGTGAATTCATCAATAAAACGGCTGAAAGGCTTTACCCCGGGTCCCGCAATGAAAGCAATATGTTCGATTGGTTCATGCTGCTGAAGTCCGGCTACCAGGCAAAGATCGGATACAGCGGGGAGAACATCTATCTTCTGCTTCCGTCGTCGGGCGCACTCTATGGTGTGGCGTATTACATGTTCGGCACGAGCACCACGAAGTTTTACAGTGTCATGTTCGACCGCTACGAGAAACCCCGGGTTTCGACACTCTACAGTTATGATCAAAACTATCCCGACGCGACAAAGCTCACCGGTTATCAGATCGAAACCGCACCAAGTATTCGCAATGACATCAGGTCAAAGACCCTGAAATTCACACACAACGGGTCGGAATATTCGTTAACGGTGAAGTACGACAACAGCGCCGTAAAGTTTTACGAATTCTATCCGCAAACCGACCTTGAAGTCTATTTCGATTCGAAGCCATCGACAGACGGAAGGACATCGTTGCTGGACGCCCTTCGACCATTCGTTCAGGACAAATCGGAGACGGAGGCGGTGGATTTGCTTCTCCATTTTGTCCAAACTGCATTCGCCTACAAAACAGACGATGAACAATTCGGGCGGGAAAAGCCATTCTTCCCCGAGGAAACGCTGTTCTATCCGGGCTCTGATTGTGAAGACCGGGCTGTACTCTTTTCGTTCCTTGTCCGTAACTTGCTTGGTCTTGAGGTGGTCGGACTCGATTATCCGAACCACGTTGCAACCGCGGTCCGTTTCAACGGCGATGTCAACGGCGATCAGGTTGTCTATCAAAGCAGGAGGTTTATCATCTGCGATCCTACATACATCAATGCGGACTACGGAATGTGCATGCCGCAATTCAAGAAAGTGAAACCGGGTATTATCGCTCTCAAGTGAGGAGGAGGAGTATGATGAACGTGCGAACTGTGCGCCGCGTGGTCATAGCGGTCCTTGCCGGCGTATTTGGTCTTGGTACGATCGTTCAGGATACCAATGCCCAGGTTATGCGTCGTGGAGCGGCGCGAAGACTGGCGCGACAGCAGGCAGCAGAGACGAAGACTGAGCCGAATCGGTTCGTTATCAAGAGAAGAGTGTTGGATCAGGCTGAGATCCTCCTGCCCGAGCAGGAGAAGGATCTTGAGCTGAAGATTTGGAAGTTTGACAACGAGACGCACATACACGTCGCAATCCTGATTGCGCAGCAGTTCAACAAGGAGAAGGTCCAGCAACTCTTTGCCCGACTTGCCAACAAGAAGAGAATTGCCCCCGAAGAAAAAGCGAACAGCGTTCTGGTCATTGTCTTTGTCGCTCAGCGAAGGGGGATGATTGAAGTCGGGGAAAATCTTCAGGCCAAACTTCCGCCGCTCCTTCGACGACAGATCATTCAACAACGGATCATGAGACGGTTCAACGCCGGTCAGTTTTATGCCGGAGTAAATGCCGGACTCATGGGAATCATGACGGCCGTCAGTCCCGGGTTCAAGCCATATGAGAATGCCAATGTCCCCGGTACCGTGCTCACCAAGCCAGTTCTTGATGAAGAGCCGGGAGATACCACGGCTCCCACCATTACGATCACCGAGCCGGCGCAGACGAGGGGAATGAAGATTGAATCGAAAGACAAAATCGTCGTTGTCAAAGGCAAGGCATCGGATCCAAACGGGATTTTTGAAGTTTCGATAAACGGCGTAGAGGCAAGCCTCACGCCCAGCGGGGATTTTTCGGCACAACTTCGGCTGGCGGTTGGCGACAACAACATTTCGGTCAAGGCAATCGACACGAGGAACAACATTGCCGAACGGTCGTTTACGATGACGCGTGAAGCGGTCGAACAAGCCGCAACGGAAGAAGCATCTCGTACGGCAAAAGACAGCGCGTTGAACGGCGAGGGCAAATACTACGCTCTTGTCATCGGTATCGACAAATATTCGGGGGAATGGCCGACCCTCACCAACGCTGTCCACGATGCGAGCGGCGTGGCAGACGAGCTTAGCAGGGAGTACAAGTTCGACAAGATCACGACCCTCCTGGACAAGGAAGCAACGCGCGCCAATATCATCCGGCAAATGGAATGGTTGACGGAAAACGTAAAGAAGAACGACAACGTTTTGATTTTCTATTCCGGTCACGGGGATTACAAGAAAACCCTCAACAAAGGGTTCTGGGTGCCGGTCGATGCACAATCGCAATCCACGGTGGACTTCATTTCAAACTCGGATATCCAGACATTTCTGGGAGGCATTCCGTCCAGGCACACATTCCTCATCGCAGATGCGTGTTTTTCCGGTGATATCTTCCGCGGGATGGAGGAAACGGTGAACAAGGATGATCTGCAGCGTTACTACACGGAGGTGGAGCGCCGGGCATCACGCCAGGCAATGTCGTCCGGCGGTCTGGAGCCGGTGATGGACGGGGGCCGCGACGGCCACTCAGTGTTCACGTACTACCTCCTGCAGGCGCTCAAGAACAATTCATCGCCCAATCTTGACGCCGGGCAGCTCTATGACGAAATCAAGATTCCGGTGGCAAATAACTCGGACCAAACGCCGATTTTCAACGCGATAAAGAACACAGGGGACGAAGGCGGCCAGTTTGTTTTTCGCAGGAAGTAATCGACCCACGAAATCGCAAAGACAGTGCTGCCGATTCCTTCGATAAGGGAAGTATCAGTCGCGGGGGTCGACAAAACCAGCACACGACCAGGAGGTCATTGAATGTTCTCAAGAATAGTGACAGTCTTGTTCCTTGTTCCGCTCTTCGTGCACGCCGAAGTGCCGGACTGGGTGAAGAACCAGGGAAAAAGTGCGAAATACAGCGAACTTCGTTACCTCACAGGGTTCGGGATGGCGAAGCTCGACAAAAACGGAAACAAGGCGGATGTAACTCAGTTGGCGTCGGACTATGCAAAAAAGAATCTCATCGAAAAGATTCGGGTCAATGTCAGCTCGAACGTCGTTTCGAAAAGCGAAGAGTCCGAGAAAAAATATTCGACGTATTTCTCTTCAGCGATCCAGTCGACGGCATCGCTGGATTTGCAGGGCCTGGAAACGCTGTTTTACTTCGACGATGATGAACATATTATGTACGGCCTCGCTGTCGTCAGCAGGGAAGCGATCACGGCGACGTATGATACAAGGGTTTCGGATCTCCGTACGCAGATCCAGGATCATATCGCGAACGGGAGAAAATTCGACGATCAAAATCAGCGGGCGAAGGCGCTCGAAGAATATCTCGCGTGTTATCCTCTCTTCCGGCAGTTGGAGGAAGCGGAGACGATTCTTCTTGCGGCAGGAACGGATGAAAGCAAATCGATGAAGGAATTGGACAAGACGGTTTCCTCAGGACAGATCACCGTCACCCAGGTCCGTCAGGCCGTCGACAAACTCGTTCAACGGCCGATCAACAGCACGGATGACCTTGCCTGGTACCTGATCTATACGTTGAACAGGCAAACCGACCTTCAGGGAAAAAATGTCATGGTGGCGCCGTTTACCTACCAGGATACAAGGATGGGCAGCCCGTTTTCCCGGTATTTCAAGCAGGCACTCGAACAAAAAGCAGTTGAGATTGCACAATGGTCGGTCGTCCAGCAGACAACCGATGTTCAACCGAAAACCAGGGATGTTGCAAAGGAATTCGCGGTAGCCTCCGGAGCAAACTGCGTTCTCACGGGGACGTACTGGGAATTGCCGGAGGGCGTGAAAGTCCAGGCAGTGCTCAGGAATGTTGCAGACGGAAGACTGATAGCGAGTGCGGAGCAGATCGTGACGAATGCTCTCATCCAATCATCGAATCAGAGCCTGAAGCCACAAAACTTTAAAGAAGCTTTTGCGGATCAAAAGGACTTCAGGCAAGGAGAAGTAGTCGGCGGCGGCCTGAGCCTCGAAGTGTGGACAAACAAAGGAGTGGACAACCTCCTCTTCACCAAGGGCGAGCACATGATTGCTTACGTTCGCGTGAATATGCCGTGTTATATCCGGTTCATTTACCATCTGGCCGACGGCGAACGGACACTCCTCCTGGACAGTTACTACATCGATGAATCCAAGGTAAATAAAGTCGTTCAGATCCAGCCGGAGTTCTACTGCGATGCTCCGTACGGCGGAGAAGTCCTCCAGGCGTTTGCGCGGACCGAAGATTTTGACAGAGTCGAGACGACTGAGAAGGATGGTTATAAGTACCTGAACGAGGATTTGAAGAAGTTTTTGGTTGCTACACGCGGGTTCAAACCCGTGAAACCTGCGGCGTTGCAGGTCGAGCAGCGGATCGCCATTACATCGATGGAACAATAAGGAAGGAAACGCATGAGAAAGAAACGGTCACCCACCCGTCGTCCAAAGAAAGCAACGAAACAGGTCCGCCGCGTTTCGCGACGACGCTCAAACAGTCCTCGGGGACTACCCGCCGCTGCTGCACAGATCGTGGGTCAGGAAAAAGGTGCTGCGGACAAGAGCCGCGAGGTCCAGTCCTTCAGGATGGAGACCAGAGACAAGCGCGTAATGTTGATGATGACGGCGATCGTGGTTTTTGGCCTCCTCTCCATTTACTTCTACATCGATATCCTCGTAAAACTTCGCAATTACTACACTCTTATTCTTGTGATTCCTCTGTACGGCTATGTATTCGGGGATTTGATTGCCTGGCTATGGCGAGGAATTCGCGTGGTAGAATTAAATGCAACCGGATTCACGATCATCCGTCGAAACATGGGATTGACAACTCATATCGGTCTCGCCGAGGTGGGTAGCGTTCGCGTGACGAAGTCCGTTGACGGGAAAGCGGTGAATATCCTTCTCCACGGCGCCCAGGCACGAAAGTTCCTGTGGATGGAATTCTATTCGGGTCCGCGGGTGCGCATCGCGGAGAGCACATTCGACAAAGGGGAATTTGCAGAATTCATTTCTCGCGCTTCAGCCCTGAGGTTGGCCGGTCAACAACATTGAAGAGGGCCATTTCCGGGAGTTCTGGTTTGACTGTTTCCGACAACGGCGATGAATGGAGAATCCCAAGATGATGAAGGTAGTTCTCAGTCTGGCGGTCATTCTGATTATTCTTTCCTCGACCGATGTTTGTGCGCAGCAGGAGACAGAGCAAAATCAATACAAGGAGTTCAGGCAAAAAGAGCGCCAGGGATTGAACGAGCAGGATCGGGCGTATTTGAACTTCAAGGTTGAGGAGACCTCTCGATACAAGAAATTCTATGAGGAAGAACGGAAGAAATTTCGGGATTATGTTGCAAGCATACAGAAGAAGTGGGGGAACAACAAAGTAGATACCAGTACAAACAGGAAATATGTCGGTTACGACAACGACTTTTCCGGCCGCCGTTCGGTGGATTTTGAACACGGACTAGCGAACGTTGAAGCCCTCCTCGATCCAAACGATGCACGAGACCCGGCGAAAGTACATAGAATTCTGCAGGAAGGGATTGTCAGGCTGATTAATGACAAAGGATCTGACGATCCTCTCGCTGCCCGGGAGAAAGTCACACCTCTCCCCGAGCCCGTTTTGACCGGTCAGGTTGCCATGAAGGATGGAAAGAAAGTTACGCCGGAGAATGCGCAGCAGTTCGCCTCTGAGATAGCGCTGGGATCGTTGATCAAGCGTGAAGAGGTAGTGGGATTGGACGGGAAGAAGAGAGTCAACGTTTCGGCAAGTTTCCCGCTGATTCCCAATCACATTCGTCAACGAGCCGAGGAATTTCGCACACTGGTGCAGAAGGAGGCGAAGCGATTCAGACTTGACCCGCGCCTGGTCTTCGCGACTGTCCACACGGAAAGCTACTTCAATCCGAAAGCGCGGTCTGCTGCACCGGCGTACGGTCTCATGCAGCTTGTGCCAACTTCGGGGGCGCGGTCCGCCTATCTCCACGTCTACAAAGAAGACAAGCTTCTGACGCCGGACTATCTCTTTCAGCCTCAGAACAACGTGGAACTCGGGGCTGGCCTGCTCAATCTTATGATGACAAAAGACTTCAAGGATATCAAGAACGAAAAGAGCCGGGTCTATTGTGCGATCGCCGGATACAACACAGGACCTGGAAATGTCGCGCGGTCATTTGCAGGAAAACGGGATATTCCCAGGGCAATAGAAATGATCAACAAGATGACGCCTGAGCAGGTCTTTGATCACCTTCGCACCAAACTTCCGTTCGAAGAAACCCGAACATACGTCGTGACGGTAACCGAGAAGATGCCGCTGTACGAGGAATGGAGCGGGGCAAACGAGTAAGGTGTCTTTGAGTCAAGGAGAATTCACAGATTCTCCCCATTCCCGCGAAAAAATTCGGGCAACCTGTCGTTCACTGCTGCAAAACAAGATCTCTCGTGGTTTCGATCGCCGTCCGCATCTCCTCGGGTGAGTTGTAGAAGTGTGGTGAATACCGCAGTTTGCCTTCTCGTAACGAGATGACGATATTCGTATCAAGCAGCCTTTTAAAGACTGTTTTTGTATCCACATTCCCGGGCAATTCAATTGTTACGATTCCGGCACGCTCGTTATCAATAACCGGAGACAAAAGCTTTACTCGTTCGAGGGCCTGGAATCCGTCATTCAGTATTCTCGTCAAGGCAAGAATGTGTGCTTCAATCTTCTGCATTCCCTGCTGCAGCAAGAGTGTAAGTGAGGCGGCCATCCCGCTAAACCCAAGATGGTTGACGGTTCCCCCTTCGTAGCGTTTGGCCGTTGCCGCCAAAGGCTGTCCATAGTTGTAGAAATTCCACGCGTCCTGAACCGCAAGCCATCCCACATACTTCGGCTGAATTGCGCTTTGAAGAGCCTCGTTCACGTAGAGAAAACCGGTTCCCTGAACGGACATTTGCCATTTCTGTGCCCCGGCGGCAAGTCCGTCAATCTGCATCGCCCGGACGTCGATTTGTGTCGCCCCGACGGCCTGAATACCGTCGACGATAAACCAGATACCACGGTCGCGACAAAGTTGACCGATCGATGAAAGGTCTGCCCGGAACCCGCTCAGAAACTGTACTGCACTTAATGCAACGACACGCGTCCTTGGCGTGATTGTTCGCTCGATCATTTCGACGGTAATCCTGCCGTCCCGACATTGTATGATGTCGACGATGATTCCTTGTTCCTGCAAATGAAAATAGGGATATACATTCGCAGGAAATTCCATGTCGTTGAGGATGATCCTGTCTCCCCGTTGCCACGGAAGGCCCGAAGCCACGATATTGATGGCATCCGACGTGTTACCGACAAGTGCAATCCGGTCCTTCGACTCGGCATTGATCATTTGCTGGACCGCAATCCTGCAATCGGACTCTATCTTTAGTTCATCCTCATAGCTTACCAACGTCCCGTCGGCGTGCGTATGAAGATAGTTTGTCATGGCATCGACAACACGCAATGAGAGCGGGCTGATCGATGCGTGATTGAGATAGATTTGTCCCGACTTCAGATGCGGGAACAATGCACGAATCTCCTGCAGCTTTGACGACGGGAACAGCCCAGTCACATCCACCGAAGCCATACGTTCGACAATCCTTTCCAGTTATCGTGAAGAACGATGTGGAAGACTACCCGCGAATCGGAAGTGAAAACGTGAATGTTGAGCCAAGCCCAACAGTGCTGTCAACCCAGATCTTCCCTCCGTGTGCTTCAACCATCCTGCGTGCAATTGCCAGTCCCAGGCCTGTGGATTTCTCACCCGCAGTTGGCCGCACACTTGTCCGTGAAAAATCTCTGAAGAGTTTCTCCGTCTCACCTTTCGGTATACCTTGTCCCTGGTCGATCACGGAGATGAGAAGTTCATTCTGAACCACTTGGGCCTTTATGGTCACCACTGTCGATGAATGGGAATATTTGAGGGCATTGTTGAGGAGATTATTCACGATCTGCTTGATCCGTTCAGGGTCTACCATGACATCCGGGAGGGACTCCTGCAACTCCAGTTTGATCTCTATGGACTTGCTCTTGGCAGCGATCCTGTTGGAATTCTTGCAGGCTCGCAAAACGTCGGCGATACCGTGAAATTGGAGATTGAGGGCAACCTGCCCGCTTTCGATTGAACTTACGTCGAGCAGGTCATTGACAAGCGCAAGCATTGTTTCGGCTGCCTCCTGGATTGCCCTGAAAATCTCGAGTTGATCCGGGGTAAGGTTGCTCACGTCCCCTTCCGCAATCAGGCCTGTGAGTCCGCTGATGGCCGAAAGAGGATTTCTCAGGTCGTGTGCCGCCATCCCGAGGAATTTATTCTTCAGGTCGTTGAGCTCGACGAGCCGCTGATACAACCTCCCCTTTTCTACGATTGTCGAAAGCTGTCCGGCAATCTGCACAAAAATATCCGTGTGAGCGTGGTGATAGGTGTTTGGTTCCATGCTGGTGAAGAACATGAAGCCGACCGGCTTTCCCGATGTAATCAGCGGACACGTGAGACTGGACCGCATACCTTCGTTCACGATTTTCCGTGTCGAATCGGAATTCGGGTGATCCTTGAGGTACTGGACGAGGTCGTTGAGAATGCGCGGCTGCTGTGTCGCGATGATTGTCTCAAGACTGCTGCCGGCAAGCTTCGCAGAATAGCCGGCGGTAATCTCCATTCGCGGAGCATCGGAGCGTGCCCAACGTGCGCGAACGACGGAAGCATTGTCTTCCAAAAGGGAAAATCCGATTCTGTTGTAGGGAATCGTCGGTCTGAATGTCTCAAACACGTAATTCAGCACGTCGTCAAGAAGAAGACCTGCGTTCACGCGTTCTGTGATTGTTGAAAGCGTCCTGAATTCAGCGAATCGCGATTCGAGGGTTTGAGCCAAATCCTTCAGAGCATTCCCGAGTCTGGCGATGTCATCATTGCCCGTGGTGGGTACCTGGACAGCAAATTGCCCTTCTTTCATGGACAAGGTTGCTTTTCGATACTCTAAAATTCTTTGGTCGGTCATTGCTTCACCTCGTTTGTGAACGTTGCAGTTTCGTCGACAACGCAACTGTCTTCCGCTCGTACCTTTGCGAACCCGGAAGCCCCGGAAAAGATAGCCGAACTGTACTGCAATTTCCAGTCCGCCCCTCAATAAAGCACCCATCGTCTGAATTAATGAAATCCTCCTCACAAATCACTGTAAGATTTTCGGTCGATCCGGATTGTCCCTCTGTCGTAAGAACATACTTCCCGCGGACCCACTCCTCGCGAATTAATCGCAAACCCTGAGATCTCTTCATCATCAAGGGTCGTGGTACCGGAGGAACGACAGCCACACCCCCGGTGTGACCAAAGCGAACAGACGCTTTATTCGAAACCTTGAAGACCACGATCGGGCAGTCACCGTACTGTTTGATGGTCACGGGTCTTCGCGGTTCCCGGGATCGATTGACTTCTATCTTGAAAATCTTGGTGCCCAAGGCGAAATAAGGTCGAAATGAAAATGTCAGCGGCTTTCCCTGTGAGATCTCAAATGTGAATTCCGTAGAACCGGATTCCCTGCGCATGGTCACACGTAATCGACGCCGTCCGATGCGCACATTGCTGACTGTGGTGAAGTCCCAATTCGGCGGAAAGTAGGGACGCAATGACACCGCTGCATTCACCGTGTCAATATTCAATCCGAGCATTCCTTCGAGGATTGGCTGAATCGCCATTGATTCCGACCACCCCTGATGTGGGCAAACACCGGCGGGCTGGAATCGGTCACCATCCAATACCTCTTCGATGGCGCCGGCAGCAAACTGGTCATAAAGCAGAAGGTTGTTCATTGCGTGGACAAAGCCCTGTATCGGCCTTCCCTTCGTGAATTCGGCCATCGACGTCCAGCCGGTAAAGAGCGGCCAGACGCTGCCGTAATGATAACCGGTTGGTTTGTACATCGGATTGTCAGTGCCAATTATTCTCGTACCCCAATCGGCTGAAAACTTGTCCGTCGCATATGCTTCAAGACACTTCAGGGCGTCTGGTTCCCTGGCGATGCCGAAGGATATTCCAACTGCCGGGAGCAACGTCTTTTGCTCGTTGAACGTGCCGTCCGCCATCCTGCCGAAGTTATAGAACTGCGTACGCTCATTCCAGAATTCCTTCCGGACAATTCCTGCGACCCTGGCAGACTCTTTCTTCCACTGCTCCGACACCCTCTTCTTGCGCAGAGTTGAGGCAACAAACGCCGCTTCTTCCAAAGCTTTTGCCCAGCACGAGGCGAGATAGTGCTCGGTGTGGACGGGAAAGAGCTGTCCCCCTTCAACCCAGCCGTGGCCCACATTTGTGTTCTCGATGAGATGGTCCCCATCCGTGTCTGTCGAGAAACAAAACTCAACGGCGTTCAGCAATCGATCGAAGTGCTTTCTGGCGAACGAGATATCTCCGCTGGCTTTGATGTATTTTCCCATCAGGATGATGTAGAGCGGAGTCGCATCGGCGGCGTCGTAGTGAGCAAAACCACTCGTTGTCACTTCGTGCGGTATCTTTCCGCTCGGGTCCTGATTACTGCCGAGAAACTCAAGAACACTCTTAACATTCTCAAAATCGCCGTAACCAAGCAGCGCAAAACTGGTCCATACACTGTCCCTGCCGAAATACCAGGCGTAGCCGGGGCGTCCGCTGATGGCGTGCCCGCCGTTCCAGCCCTGCTCCGTTGAGCCAAATCCGGCAAACAACGACGAGCCGACCCCGGGCACGTCTGCAAAGAACCGGTCAGTAGATATGAGGGCCCACCGGAATGCCTCGTTGATTTTTGGATCCGGCGTACTGACTTGAGTAGATTTTGCCAGTAGCGTTCGAACGTGCGTCGTCTGTGTTTTGAAAGATGTGTCGGGAGCAGCCACTATCGCACGATATGTACGCTCTGCTTCCGGTTCTCCGAGATGGGAACCGGAGAAACAGAGGCTTACCCAACCTCGGGAAGCGGTCAACCTGACGCGTATTCCTACCCCAACAACAAGTTCATCGGTGTGCTTGCCGACCAACCGCTCTTTTGATGGATCGAACGAAGAATACTGACCTACCAAATGTTCATCGGGAGAAACCGAGCAACCGATGACGACCGCAAGGTTGGGATGCGGAGCAGTTATCACGGCGGCGTGGAGTCCATCATCCCAGGCGTACTGCAGAGAACCGGTCGCCTCATCGCTCAAAGGCCACATCAGTCGCAAATCTGCCGTTATCGTCACAGTGATTTCCACGGGTTCCTTTGACTCGGATCGGAAACAAACGGCACCGCCAGGACGTTTGCGGTCGCCAAACACAATTTCTTCAATCATTGCTCCGTGGATCGAATATTTTCGCGAGACACATTCCGGACGTGCGGTGAACTGCGAATGCAATTCGTGGGACCAACACGAAGCATGGTTACCAACCTTGAACGCTACACGCAGGCTCTTGACAATACGGAACGGGTGACACCAGATCTCTGCGATGCCGCCACGTTCTTTTCCCGCGATGAGAATGCGTCTGCCGCCGACGTCAAAATACTGATCGCGCTGATCATCCGGACCGACGTCACGCTTAATCGATAGATTTTCATCGGGCATAAGAAAAAGGGATGATCTGGGTTTGAAACGCTTGCTGTGGCGTTTTGTTTCGACAACTGTCCGCGGATCAAAAGTCCAGTACGTCCGGTTCTCCTCTTTCGAAGGACGCGATTGTCGCGACAAATACTCGAGACAATTCGCAGTGAATCGTTCGAGATTCGGGCGGAACCGATGCCGCGGAGTGTTGAAAAACAAATGCGTCCCGATCGACAGGATTCTTCCTTTGCCAAGTTCATATTCAGTGACAATGCGGCGGCTTTCATTGATTTTTATGTATTGGCGCTCCACACCGACGACGCGACCCTTTCCAGGCACGATACCCTCGTAGATTGCCGCAGCATAATTGTCCCCCTTCTGTGGATCCCACGTGTACACGCCGCCGGGGAGCCCGTGATAAATGGGGTGTCCCAGATACGTCGCAACTCCGCGTATATCCGGATAATCTGGCGCCCATGAATCTTCACCCCAGGGGTCGTTTCCGATCGTGTTGGGTCGCAACTCTTCAATGCCAAGATCGACGACATACTGGGCAGCGAGGAGAGAAAGAAGAAGAGAGCCTCCATTGTAGACGTAGGACCGGAGGCGGGAAATTGCCCGGGAGTTAAGTGCGCAACCCGGTATTGTTGTTGATGAATCGAAATGCCACCAAAGAAGGGGAGGCAATCGAGAAATTGTTGATTTTCGATTGAGTGATTGAAAAGAAATGTGTGAAGCGTTTACAGACCTCCTGGAAGAAAGAAATTTTCGTGCAGCCAGTTCCTCCGGAGAAAGCCCTGCCGAATAGTCGAAAAGAAAGCCAAGGTGTATCATCGCAGCGTAATCTGCATCGTGTAATTACGTTCAAACAGCTCATCCCATACCCACAAATCCGGCTTCGTCTGTAACCCAAGACGGACACTCATTCTCTTACCCGGCCGGAGACTGAGTCCGTATGCATCGTTGCGGGGTATCTTCACCGTCAGGGAATAGACCGAGTCCCTGGATTGATGCGGCGCGGGGTTCACGGAGCAGAGTATCTGAAGATCGGATCGCCTAAGAATGTCGCGGCGATCCCTTGGGGACTCTGTCCAGCTTGAACAATCCCGCAGGTAGTAATCAGCGACCCAGACGGAATCGCCGTTATTCATTATGCGCGCCTGGAAATTGTCGAACCCATGGAACCATCCGTCGTTGTCCGCATCAATCTGGATAAGGAGGTTGGCGGGTTTGTCCGTCGTTGCGTTGACGTACAGGAAATGATCGTCCCAGCGCAGGTACGTCGAGGCGCGAAGGTCTTCAAAGTTCAATGCAGCGAAGACCTTCGACCGCAGACCGCCCGAGCTGTCTAGTTTCTCGATAACAGGATCTGTTGCATACAACGGTTCAGGATCAATGTTGTCGGTCAATCCGTCACCGTCGGTGTCTTTGTTGTTCACTGCGGTGCCACGGGAATTCCCAGCCATCACCTCTTGCAGATCATCAAGGCCGTCGCCATCGGTATCTTTGGAGTTCGGATTTCCACCGATGCGCTTCTCGTCGAACGGCAGGGATAGGTCGTCATCGGGAACGCCGTCGTGATCGGCGTCTGGTGTTTGCGTGAGAGTCCCGAATTTCAGAGTGAGCCAGGTTGAAACCGGTGCATTTCTGATGATATGCGCATTGAAGTCGAAGTCCTCTCCGAAACGTCCGGGCATCAACCACGGCATGTCTGCGTGATAATACTCCGGGTAGCCGCTGGCCGCCTGGAGAGCGTCTATTTGATGATGGAATTCGTGTGTGATAAGCCAATCCTGACGGCTGAATTCATCCTGGAAAGGGTTGCTGGTGAATCCGGTCGTGCTGCCGTATTTCCACGGTGCAGGCACTCCATTCGTTCCTCCTCCGACCGCCTGTCGAATGTTGATCGAGTCCTTGATCGACGGGTCGCGCAACGCGCTCGTTCTGCGAGGCGGATAATTTTGCCACGCATAGGGGCAGATCAGTCCTGCGTAGTATTGCGGGATTCTGCCAAAATGACGTGCCGCTGTCTCGTAATCCTTTGTCACACGATCGTTTGATGAGAGCCAATAAGGATCTGAATCTCCGACTTCGTGAAGCCACAATGTGTCTTCGACAACATAGAAGTCGAAATCAAGCACGAGCTTGCAGGATGAATTGCGGAAATAGAATTCCCGATTGAATGTAGTGGCCCTCCGGAGATAATCGAGTTCTTCGTTGCTGATTGTGCGCCCATCGGGGATTTGCGGAAATTCCTTCTTCGGATATTTGTCCCGGTAGGAGATTGTGCGGTAGACCATACACATGACCGGTAATCGCGTGAATGCCATTTGTGAAGTGTCTGTCGGCGGTGTCGCGAAGCGGTACGTTTTGGAGATCGAACAATCTTCCGGGATTGTATTCAAGGTGGGAGAGAGGCGGAATGAATAGCGGGTGAGCGGCCGGAGATGTTCAAGCTTCGCCGTGCGCTTCCCGTTTGAGTGCACGGATACCTGAATCAGAGTCTTGGTCGGACCTCCGTCAGGTGCATATTGGACAAACGTGTGTGCGCGGGTCAATGAATACCACGTAATCTCGGCTTCATGCGGAGAAAGGGGTGCGACGAAAACGGCGTTGGTGTCAACCCGTGGATCAAAGAAGACAATCTTATCATAGTCTGCAATTACAAGCCTGTCTTCACCGTACAAAGCGATTCCGCGTGGCGCCTTGAAGCCGCCGATCGTTTCACCGGCAATGGCGTTGCAGAGTCTTCCTGTGACATCGAATTGGAAAACTGCGTTGGCTCCGACATCCGCAACGTCGATCATCACCGTTTTGGCCCTGGAATCCAGGAGAAGAGCATACGGGGCAATGAGCCTTTCAGAAATGGAATCCACCGTAGCACCTGCCTCGTTTGACACGTAGATTTTGTTGTTGCGGATTGAATATGTTCGGTTTGCGAAAGTTACCCGCCTGGTTAGCGTAGGTTTGAGCTTCCTGGCCTCTTGTCGGATAACTTTCCCGTCGGGATTGAGTGTCTGCCATAGTCGGAGTTCGGGGTTGAAAATCACAACATTCTTGCCTTCTACCTGCACGACACTGACGTGCTGAAACCTGATTTTTGTTCCATTACGCGGTTTGGAGGGAATTCTGGCCCGGATGGCGCCTGAGACTTTGAAAGATTTGAATTGGCACAATCCATCAGATGCCTCAAGTCCGACGTATCCTGATGTGTAGGCAATGTTCTCGTCGATACCGACAGAAACTCCGTTTACGAACACCTCACAGCGCTTACGTCCCGGATTAACGTCAACCCGCAATTCTGTCCAATCTGTCGGAGATTTTGCAACTGCGAATGTGTTCGTCGCAGTGAATTCGCCGTTCCCGTTGAAATACCCGGTCAAAATGCTGTTTTCATCAAAACGAACCATCTGCGAAAGATTTTTGGAGGTCGTGTCATCCAGGTTGAAGTAGATGCCGGCCCGAATGCCGCGCAGGGTCACCTCCACAGAAAAAGGCTGAAGACCGAAGACGTAATAAGACGAAGAAAGAAGTTGATCGTATTCTTTTGTCCTGATACTAGCCGCTCCCTGTTCAATACTCCATAATCCTGTGGCTGGCCTCCAAGATGTTCCGAAATCCTTCCTGGAAAAATCATCCTGAAACCACGTTGTTTGGGCCCGAAGCACTGACAACTGCATAGTAATGAGACAGCAAACACGGAGTGTTGTGCTGATCATCGGCATGTGTTCTCTTCTTATACCCACCTTCAATGTTGTTTCAACCAATCGATCCGTTGTTTGGCGAGGATTCTTCGCTGCGTCATCATCGTATCTCCTTCGGTAAATTTGAGATACGATTGATAGTGACGTATTGCGTTCTGTGGATTCTTGAGTTGGTCGTACGTCATTCCCAAATAGAAATGAGCCTCGGTGTTGTGTTCTTCAAATGTCAGTGCTTTGATATACGCCTGCGAGGCGGCCCGATAGTCCTTCCTCCGGTACTGATATCCGCCGAGTTCAGTATAGATATCGGCAATCTTGTCCGGTCTTGAAGCTGACACAGCCCATTCGAATGAATCGATGACCTGTTGTGAGGAATCCATCCGTTGGTACACGAGCGCAAGATTCAGCCAATACTGGGGGTTCTCTTTGTCGATCGCAATTGCCCTCCTGTACGCTGCAATGGACAAGTCAAATCGCTTGAGGTTGAAATAGGAGTATCCAAGCTGTGCAGCATACCTGGCTTCCGTGCTGTCGAGCTCCAGCGCCTTCTGATAGTAGACCACAGCCATCGAGTCATTTTTCAGTTTCCGAAGACATTCGCCAAGATTGAATTTGACCGTCGCGTCAAACGGGTGCAGCGATTCGGCTTGTCCATAGAGCAAGAGCGCCTGGTCGAAATCACCCTTTGAGAAATTGATTCCGGCCAGCTGATTGACGGCAGGAAAATTCTTTGGATTCAATGTGACGGATGCTGCGATGCAGACCCGACCGGCTTCGATTTTGCCTGTTCGGATAAGCGCATCGCCAAGGAAATGAAGGCTAAGGTAATCGCGAGGTTGATCGCGGACGATGCGTGAGAAGATTTCCACCTCACGTTGAGGAAATTTCCTTTGCGCATTGATGAGAACACCAAGTTGAAAATAGGCCGGGTAAAACGTTGTGTCTGACTGGATAATGGACTCGTATTGCTTTTGCGCCTCGTCCGACGCGCCATTCTGCCCGAGAAATTTTGCGTACTGATAGCGCAACCCTAAATTGATTGAATCGAGAGCGACAGCGTTCTTCAGGCAATCATAAGCGTTTTGAAAATCGTTCATCGAAGCATAGCTGAGCCCGAGATAGAATAGAGTCTGCGATGAGGAAGTATCCCTGGGAATCTCGGAAAGAATTCGAACGGCATCTTCGTAGCGAGCCTCGGAATACTTACGGACACCGGTTTGAAAGAGACTATCCCCGACCAGCGTCGTTACGGAGTCATGCGGAACGTCAGGAAACGCTTTGGCGTTATGCGCAGTACTGGCAAACGTACAAAAGAGGATTATAAATCGAATGGGCTTCATGATGGCTATTCTCTTTTCTGAGAGGAGCACGTTGAATCGCGAATGACACGATCCTTCGAACAACAACAACGTGACACTGGGAATTGGCAAGTTATGCATCCTGAACCGGATCCCTATTCCTTCTTTTCCAAAAAAAGTATACGGGGACACCGAGTGCGAGAAATGCCAGCCCCGCCCACGATTCCGACGGCCGTTCCACAAGAGTCGTGAGGACAAACCAAACCGCTATTGCGATGAAGATAATCGGGGTTACGGGGTAGCCAAGGGTTTTGTATGGCCGTACGGCATCCGGTTGTTTCTTCCTCAGGATAAATACGCCGTACGCCGCCAGTGCGAAGAAAATCCAATCCGTGAAGACCACGTAGGAAATCAACTTCTCGTACGTCCCCCAGAATAAAAGCAAGACAATGGCCCAAACGGATTGAGAGATGATTGCGAACATTGGTGTTTGGAAGCGCGGGTGTACCTCTGCAACTTTCTTGAAGAATACTCCGTCGGTTGCCATCGCATAATAAATGCGCGGTGCAGTCAGTGTGTAAATGCCCGTTGTCCCAAATGTCGAGATGAAGATGGTCAACGAAATGATTGTACCGCCGATCGGACCCATCACGACGCTCAGCGCATCGGCGGCAACCCGGGGAGAGTTCCCGATTTCCGCCGGTGAAAGAAGGAACATGTAGGCGACATTGACTGCGACATAGACGAGGGCAACCACTGACGCTCCGAGTATCAATGCACGGGGGACGGTGCGTTGCGGATTTTTTGCTTCTGCCGAAGTATACGTAGCGTGCTGCCATCCCCCGTACGACCACAAAACACTAACGAAGGCAATAGTGAGCGCGCTCGATAAATCTCCGCCGGATTTTGCGACCGGCGTGAAGAAATGCGTGGTTGCGGAGGATCCCCAGCCAAATCCGGCCCCAACGAGAATCGCGATCCCCGAGAGCTTGAGGACTGTGAAAATATCTGAAAAAACTCCTCCTGCCTTTACGCCGAGGACATTGATAACCGTGACAACAATGATGCCGGCAATGGCCACCAAGAGTTGACCCGTGACGGTGAGGGGCACGAAGTAGCCGAAATATGTCGAGAATGCAATCGCCAATGCGCCCAGGGCTCCTGTGTTCACAACAAGAAAATATGCCCAACCGTACAGAAATCCCGCAAGCCCTCCATAGGCTTCGGTGAGAAACCCGTAGACTCCTCCTGCGCGGGGAAGCATTGCGCCCAGCTCGGCGTACGTTAGCGCGCCGCAAAGAGCCATTATACCCCCGACGAGCCAGAGACCAAGAATCCAAAGAGGCGAGTCAAGCTGATGGGCAATCAACGCGGGGGTGAGAAAGATGCCTGATCCGATCGAGGAACCGATCGCTATCATGGTCATGTCAAACAGTGAAAGACTGCGCTTTAGGGAAGCCATGGAGTACGTTGAAGAGATTAGATACTAAACAGGAGACAGATGTGACCTACGATCTCATATTTCATAGTTGGATTTGGACCGGTGCTCCCAATTTCCCTTCCACGTGCCTCTTTCCGTCCAGCCAAACGGTAAACCTATTTCCGTTCAATTGAACCTTCAACTCGTGTCCCCGGATTAATACGTGGTCAATGTGCATCGATTTCAATCCGAACGGAAACGGATCGATGGTGACGGAGAATTCTTCGGGCCTGATTCCACAGACATACTTGATGATGAGGTCGTTTACCCACGAATGCTGATAATCGTCAATTCCCCGGTACATGCTCGGTTTTCCGTTGAAAGGGTTATAGTGCTCGAAACAGTTCGGTCTCCTGGGATCGCCGTCGAAAAACATCGTGCGGATAAATTTCGCGATGAATTCGGCAGACTTGTTTCGCAGCGAGGAATCATTGAACCGAATTGCGCATGTCGCGAGTGCTTCCGCGATGTGACTGTTCGTCATCGGCCAGACCCTCCCGTTCCACGGACAATTCATCCGCTTTCCCTTCCATTCGGGCGTCGCGGAAAACGTCTCATCATCGACGCTGGTGGAGGGGACGGGGAACGGGGTCCAGAATTCCTTCGGACTCAGCAAATGGCGTTTGAGCCCGGCAAGGTGAGATTGGTCCACGATGTCCGTGAAGTACGGATAGAAACACGTTGCAGCTTTTACCCGGGTCTGCTTTCCGGTTTTGGGGTCTACATCAAAGAACATTTCAATTCTTGGGTCCCACATCTGTGTCAGGATTGCGGACTTGATCTTGTCCGCCTCAATAGTCCATAGTTCAGTGTCTTCTGCTTTCCCGAGAGTCTCGGCAACGCGTGCCAAGGCACGCTTCAATTCGTAGATGTAGACGGTAACATCAACTCCCTTAAGACGGAAGACTTCGCCCCAATTATCTTTGTCGGCATTCGGATCGACTGCCGTGTAGCGATGCATGTACTCCTGGCCCGTTTCGTAATGGTTGTCGATGTCATAGAGGCCACTGACTTCTTCGTCGCGCTCCCGGTCGAAGTATCCAGCATATCTTTTCAACCCGGTATAGACCGATTCCAGGAATTGAGGCGACGGGTGGACCTCGTTGAGCCGAAGAAGCGCATTTCCCCAGTTCGCATGGTAAAACATGTCCTGGCGATAGTATTTCAAATCGATGTAGCCGCGAAATCCCCCGTCATCGCGCTGGTTCTCGATGAACGTCTGCAAGCTGCCCTGAGCGAGCTCGGGTTCGTGCATCCAGCGGTTCTCAAGCATGTGGCATTGCGCACTGTACGAAATGGGTGCCCGGAAATAGCCGATGCCCTCACACACTGCGGGATATTCGTAATTTCCCTCGCCCCCGTAGATGGTGTTCAGTCGCAAGCCGTACCAACGGTACCAGTAATATCGTGTGAGGTACTCGTCGGAACATTCGAACGATGGGACTCCTCCAAAGTGATCCTTCCAACTCATTCTGCTCAATTCAATCCCGTCCTTTTGCCCCAGCGCAACACGCAAATTCTGTTTTGCTTCGCTTAACGATGGAGAGACGGCAATACCAGCCACAATCGATTCTTCTGACGACGGTCGCAGCGAAAAGCTGCTGTGAATCGCCATGAACATCATGCCGTCATTGGTGACACCGGTTGTCTTGTTCTCGTTGGGAAGACGCGAATTCTCGAATGTTTCGTTGAATGGAGTGTGGCTCCACAGGGGAGCGGGAGCCGGACCCTCGCTAAGGTTGATCGAGTGCGAAGTCGGCCCCTTGCTCACGCCAAATACACAGGCAACCTCAAGCTCCGGACTTCCATCCGGCTTGAAATGTTTCAGAAAAGCCAGTTCCCGTTTGTCGAACGCCGTGTTTGTCAGCCACGACTGTCCTTTTGATGGAGTCGATTCCTGGACCGTCCAGGCTATAAAATGAAGCCTTCGTTTTCTCCCCGACGTATTGCGAATCGTGACCGAACTGATTGCGACATCGGAAGGGAGCACACATTTGTGTTCGTTGACCTCAATTGAATTCTCGCTCGGGCGGCAAGCGTATTCTTGAGCGAGACACGCCGGGTCCCA
>DATDNS010000243.1:0-3435 GCA_036518155.1 Bacteroidota bacterium | reverse complement strand
GTTGCGGAGATGAGCTCGGGACTGTACAGTTCAAACAAGGGCTCGCCTTTTCGCACGACCGTGCCTGTATAATCCGCATAGAGTTTCTCAACCCGGCCGCTGAAACGAGCAGCGATCGTGGCCTGGAGGGGTTCCGCCACCGAAACGACGCCGACGGAGTTGATTTGCCGGTCCAGTGTTCGCCGTTGCACTGCGGCAGTATTCACATTCGCCAAAACTTTTTGGGTGGGAGAGAGGCTCACGTCTTTAAGAAGATCGAGCTGATTTGCCGACAACTTCTCCGCACCGGTCTTCTTCACGAGAGCCATTCCACAAATTGGGCACGCTCCGGGCCGGTCGCTCCGGACAAACGGGTGCATCGGGCATGTATAGTATTCCTGCGAAGAACTGGCAATGGTGCTGTCTGCGCGTGATGCGCTATCCTCGTGTTTCGAGTTGCAGGATTGAAGCGAGGCGACAAGGCCGAGCAGGGTAATTCCGTACAGTAGTGTTTTCATGGTTGTTCATCCTTTGAGTCTGGAGAAACCTCGTTGATATCGACGACGCCGACATTGCGCTCGAGGGATGCGAGCGCCTGGTCGTACTTCATTCGTGCCATTGCCGCCTCCATCTGCGTCTCTTTATACATCCGGTATGAATCGAGAAGCATCAGGAACGATGATTGGTTTGTTTGATATTCACGAAGGCTTGCTTTCAACGACTGATCTGTTTGTGGAATGATGACGTTGTGATACGCGTCCAACTCCGCTTGCAGGGCCTTTGTCTGGGCATAACTGTCGCGGATTTGCGCCTCGACCATCCGGCGGGAAGCCTCGAAGGTTGATTGGAGCATCGATTGGTTTGCGGATGCTTCTTCGACCCGTGACGATGCTTTCGAGAGACTCCACGGTGCAAACGGAAGCGAAATTCCGGCAGAAACTGTCCAGCGGTTTTCCCCGACGGCCGGCATCCTCACGTATTCAAGTCCGATCCTGAGGTCGGGGATGTATTCCTGTTTCATCAACGTCAGGTTCAGGCTGCTCTGGAAGACATTGAGCGAATCGTGGATGAGCATCGGGCGGTGCGTAACGGCGTAACGCACAAGGTCGTCAACTGAATCAAGCACCAATTTTGGCGGATTATCTTCAAGCGACCCGATCGGCTTGTCCGAGGGACGGTTAAGGATCGCTTTCAACATGCCTTCAGCGCCGATAACCTGCTGACGGACAGTCTCCAACTGGGCTCTCTGTCTGGCGAGCTCGATGTTCGACTTCAGGACATCCGATTGTGTCCCTCTTCCGACCGAATACTGCGTCGTTGCCGCCGAGACGACCTGCTGGAGAAACTGCTCATTGCTCTTGTTCAGATCGGCGGCAGTCCTGGCATAGCGAAGCATGGCGTAGGACGACTTGAGCCGTGTGATGACATCCAGCATGGTCTCCACGTGGTCGTGGTGTGCGTGTTCAGCCTCGGTTTCCGCAATCGCGTGCTGGGTGGAGAGCTTTGAAGGAAAGCGGATCATTTGCATGATTCCCACCGTGGCATACATCGCCTGGCCAAAGTTGGTCCCGGGGATTTCCATGAGTGAAAGGTCCAGTTCCGGGTCGTCGAGAGCCGAAGCCTGGGGGATTTTCTCCTGCGCAGCCCACATCTTGTAAGTGGCTGCCCCGACTTCCGGGCTGTTCGCCAGGGCTTCATCGATAAGCGAGTCAAGCTTTTCGATACCCTGCGAATGCGCCGTGGCGGAGAGGAGCAAGAAGGCAGAAAAAAGTGTGCATACGTATTTCATAAGAACTCCAAAACCTGATTGTCCGTGAATCGACGCTGGATGCACGTCGTACAATTGACAGAATCGGATCAAAATGCCGGAACGATCGGAAACAGTTCTCCGATGTTCCGAAACGAGAGTTTTGGAGATCTTAAATCAGGAGTGTGGAGTTAACGACGTAGAGTGGAACAGCCTCTGGCGGAGGGGAAAATGAAAACGCAAAGTTCTGGGGAACGCCGTTGTCCGGAATGGCATTGCCAAGGACCGAAACTATTCCGGCCGGTTGAAGGTCGGGCGCGTTGTAGTTCGCAGTCTGATGGTAGGGAGTTGTATTCCGTTCCGCGACGATGTAGGATCCGCAGCAGGAAGGGGATTGATCCGTGAGGGACGTACTTTTGTCGTTCGAGTGATGCATCATCGCACAGACTGGATTCTCGTCGCTCATCATTGGGCAGAGATACTTCACGATCGGGAGTCCGACGCTGAAGACGCCGAATGTCGCGATGAGGAGAGATGCCGTCAATGTTCGGGAGAGTCTGCTCATACTAATGATATAGTAACCAATCGATGCCTTGGGAGGTTCCTGACGCAATTCCCGCGCCACGACAAGATAACGAATTTTGCGTGTATTCCGAGAAATGAAAGCAAGGTACTTGCAGACATGCGAACGGGCAGTGCCGGTTTGCAGATTCAGGAATGCGCTCCAATGAGACAGAAGTGCTTGATTGTCCGCAAAAAAGGTGAGCAATGGTCACTGTGATTCTCAAATAATGGAAACGGAAAGTAGTTTTAGGCGAAATCTCACTTTTAACATTTTGATTTGGTGGTTTACTTCTCGCCATTCACTATTCGCCATTTTCCCAAATGGTTCCTTCTCTCACGACGAAGTGCGCTCATCTATTTGCACCTGAATTATCAATCCGTTAGTTTAAAACGGGGCGCTTCACTGAGCTGCACGTCATTCCGGGAAAATCCAATCCGCATGTTATGACCCACGATGCACGATAACATGCATTGAGGCGTGTTATGACTCCAGTCGCAGTACAATCATAGTTAGGGCGCGCCACTCAATCAAACGAATGCGCATGAAATTGCTACTACCTCCAATACTATTCCTCATTCTCTTCTCTGCCGTTGGACAATCACGCTCCAAATCGACCGCTTCATCCGATTCGCTCTATGATCTACATCCTCTGATCCCAGGCCTTCAGTACTCGTATGTCTTTCTCGCAACATATACAGATGGAGACGAAATGACCAGGAGTTTCTCGCAAGACTCTGGCAGGATTCAATATAATGTCATTGACTCTACGCGCGTGAACGATACGCTCCTGCTATGGAACCTACAAGAGATCCATGATTTCTCATCCAAGAGAGCAACCTCCGGTCCCATGTCTGGCGTCGACACGACGTATCGTTCTTCCGACACCGTAGCGCTAGTCCTTGAAGAACACACCACTGGCAAGCATGAAATCAAGTGCTCCGGCATCATTTGGAATTTTCCGTTTAAACACCTGCGAAACGAAATTAGCGTCTCTGTACTGCGGTATGCAGATTTCTCTCCTTCAACGCTCGCATGGCGATGGCATGATCCGACTGGTTACTACGTCTATGGTACTGGTACCGACACTGCCCGATTTGACAGTGCGTTTGGCCTTTCCTATCGCAACTTTTCTGAGACTTGGTCG
>DATDNS010000242.1:0-5432 GCA_036518155.1 Bacteroidota bacterium | reverse complement strand
CTCCCTGGCCAGCAGATCGACTTCTCCGGAGGCGGTGATCGGCACGGCAATTTTCTTGTTGTGGGGGTTCGCGAGGGCGACAAACTTTGTCATCAGGGTCAACAACCGATCGCTGTCGATTGCACTACCATTCTCGTCGACAACGAACAATCGTTCGGCCCCGGGATTGAGCATGCAACCCACATCATATTTCAGGGAAGTAACAACGTAGGACAATTCACGGATGGACTCGGCAATTTCTGCATCGGTGCGCGTGAGTTTCCGGCTGTCCAGATACGCGTGGAGCGATACCGCCTGAACATTGAGGTTCCCGAGGATGTGCGGAAAAATGGTGGAAGCGATGCCGTTCGAGTAGTCCACCACCAGCTTCAACCCTGCACCGCGAATGGCCTGAGTATTGATTGTTGCGATGAATCGGTCGATGTAACTCTCGGTCGTGCGCTCGGGAAATGTAATTTTTCCCACGGCATCGTACGGGGACCGGGCAAAATCTTCGCCGAAGAACAGGCGCTCGACCGCCTTCGTCTTGTAGGACGGGAGATCCTTGCCGTCTGCATCAAAGAAGATGATATCCGTATAGGTCTTATTGTACGGGGATTTTCGAACGTGGATCCCCCCTTTTTCCGTTCCGGTTCTCAGCTCGTGTCGGACAATGGGAATCGAACTGGTCCGCAGGTCGCTGCAATGAACCCCCGCCGACATCAACCCGGTCATCGTTGCGCGATTGATCATCCGGGAGACATTGTCGGCATCGCGCGATGTCACGACGGTGGAGCCTGCCCCGAGAAACGCGCCGAATGCGGCTCCAAGTTTTGCCGCAAATTCGGGGTTCATATCGATGTTGGAGATACCCGTCACGCGTGCTTCGGTAAACAGCTCCCGCAACCAGCGGTCTTCCCACACAAGGCTTCGAGTGACGGTCGAACCCTCCTCGACCGTCTTGTTGGGCCAAAGCTTGATGTTGGAGAACAACTTGCCTTTTTTGCCGATGACACACTGGTCGCCGATAAAGATATTCTCAGCCAGGACAGCGTCTTCTCCGATCGTACATTTTTCCCCGATAACATCCGAGGTAGTTTCCGCTCTGGCCCCAACCTGCGATCCGTTCCAGATCACCGTGTTCCTGAGGACGGCCCCGGGGAATACTTCACAATCGTTGCCAATGATCGTGTTGCTCAAAATGACGCCGGGATAAATGTGTGAATTCTTTCCGATCACATTATTCCCGGCCAAGTTTTTCGGGTCTGTCTCGACCTTTGCATTCGTCCCGGAAGTCACGCTCCCGGTCTTGGTCCCGGCAATCGCGATCTTCACCAATCCCCGCAAGACATCGAGTTGAGCTTCCTGGTACTCGTTCAAATTCCCGATATCCCGCCAGTAGCCTTCAGCGATGTACCCGTAGAGACCGAGGTCCCGTTCGAGGATCATCGGGAACAGGTTTTTGCTGAAATCAAATTCTTCCTTTTCCGGTACCATGTCCAGGATTTCGGGTTCGAGGATGTAGATCCCCGTGTTGATGGTGTCGCTGAAGACTTCCCCCCACGATGGCTTCTCCAGAAAACGGGTAATCTTTCCGTCGTCCTGTGTCAGGACCACGCCGAATTGAAGCGGATTAGAGACGCGAGTAAGGAGGAGGGTGGCCTTTGCTTTCTTCTGCTCGTGGAAGCGGACTGCGGCACTGAGATCAAAATCGGTGAGCACGTCTCCGCTGATAATGATGAACCGCTGATCGAGAAAGTCTTTTGCATTCCGGACGCTTCCTGCTGTCCCAAAATCGGCTTCCGCCTTGCGGTATTGAAGCGACACGCCGAATTCGGCTCCGGAGCCGAAATAATTGGTGATGACTTCGGGCTGGTAAAAAAGGGTCGAGACGATGTCGGTAATCCCGTGCTTCTTGAGCAGTTCTATGATGAGTTCCATCATAGGCTTGTTTGCCACGGGAACCATCGGCTTTGGGATGTTGCAGGTAAGGGGTCGCAGACGAGTGCCAAATCCCCCGGCCATGATGACTGCTTTCATAGCAACGAGTGCGTTAAATACATCAGTTTCCTATAATATCCAAAAAAAAGTCCAGAAAAAAACCCGGCGGAGAATTTCGTGACTGATCCTGAGTTGTCAGCGAACCTGTAAACGGTCTTGCAACTGAGAAAAACCTGCAAGCGAAAATCTGTCAATTTTGCCACAGTTTGCTTGACTTTCGGGGCTTAATGGGGTAAATTTACATAACTTTGGGGGCATATCTGGCTCTCAGTGCTCTCAAAAAAATCAATGACTGACGCCCGAAGGCTTAACACGATTAATTCTTGGATTAACTCGCTGACGTTAAGACAGGAATTAGCAGCGTTGGCGGGCGTCATTTTGTTTTTTGTGGGCCTGGTTGTAGGATCCATCCTTCTGAAGATCGTCGTGTTTGTGGCGGCGAGTTCTTCAATCGCGTACGTCGTCGTGACGTATCGAAGCCGCACCGAGAAAGCCTTGTCGGATCAGGAAGAACCGGAGGAGGAAGATGCAGGTTCCCCGGACAATGTGGAGATGGCATCGGGCGCTATGATCAACCGGGAGCTTTCGACGGACGAACGCACTGAAATTGGGGCGGCACACGTTTCCATCGAACCCGGAAGTCCGGCCGGGACGGAGCCGGAGTACCAGGAGCGGTCGTATGATTTTCAGCTCTCCGATTTCTTTGACCTGAATGAAGAGCCCGGCGCGCACGATTCGGGACCGAAGTCGGAGTTTACTCATCTCATCAAGCGAGTGCTTGCCGTGGTGCAGAACACGTATTTTGCGCACACGGTGGCGTTCTTCTGGGTCAACAGGGAAAAGAAGCAGCTGGTTTTGGAGAGTTCAGTAAGCGACAGTACCAGGTTTACGCCTCATCGCCGGCGTGAACTTGGCCTTGATTTGATCAGCCAGATTGCGAACACCGGCAAGCCCCAGCTGGTAACCGAAGTCAACGCGCTGAGTCAGCCGGAGACGCTCGGGTATTACGAAGATGTGGAGCCGGTAAAGACATTTGTCGGTGTGCCAATCTTCTATTCCCAGCTTGCCGTCGAGCCGCAAAGTCCGGTTGCGGTGCTGGCCATGGATTGCCTCGAACAGGATGCATACGGAAACGAGACCCTGACCTCGCTTGGCCACGTGACCAAGCTGATCTCGGGACTCATCCGGAGCTATACAGACAAGTACGACTTGTTGCTGGACTCGGAATTGTTGCGGTCAATCACGCGCATGCGGGACCAGCTCAAGATGGATTTCACCATCCATACGGTTGCCCGGAGTCTGGTCGAGGAAACTTCCCGGCTGGTGGCGTGGGACTACCTGACAGTCGTTCTCTTTGATGAAACGCGCAAAGCGTGGGTCGTGCAGATGGTGATGAACAGAATGAACGACCCGTATGTCGGTGTTACCAATATCGTCGACCACCAGCGCAGTCTCGTGGGTGATGTCATCCAGACTGCAACGCATAAGATCGTCGAGCATATCGAGGAATCGAACCTTCCCCGGTTCTACAGGACGGAACGGTGTGAATCGAAGGGATCGCTGATGATTCTGCCGCTGAATTCGTTGAGCCGTTGCTACGGGGCGCTCGTGGTGGAAAGCAAGGATGTGCGCTCCTATTCCGAATCGGACGTGAAGCTCGTGTCGCGAATCGTCGATGTTGCTTCGTGGGCGTTTGAAATTCTGGGTCTGACGGAGGTGACGAACACCTATGTCACGCTCGATGAGACGACGGGGGTGGCAAACCACAAGTACTTCGTGGGGCGTGTTCAGGAAGAAGTGCAGCGGGCGAACGACTTCAGCACCGATATATCGGTTGCGATGATCTCGATCGATGCGATTTCCGAGCACATGAACCGGCTCGGAAAAGACGGTTGCGATTTTATTCTTCAGAATGTCGGGCGGATCATCAGGAATTCGATTCGTCCTTATGATCTGGTCGGCAGGTTCGATTTCAACCGGTTTGCGGTCCTCCTGGCAAACACGACGCCGAATGAAGCGTCGCTCTGGGCGGAAAAGCTCAGGAAGAATGTTGCGAGCAACATTATCAACGTCGAAAGCCGGAGCTTTTCGGTGACAATTAGTGTTGGTATTGCGGGTGCGGTCAATGAAGCAAGCGACATGGAACTTCTGGAAAAGGCGGACCGCGTCCTGAAGAAGGCCGTCGAAGCCGGCGGCAATATCGTCCGAGTGTATTAAGTCAGCAATCGTTCACAAGAATTCTGTAGGAGATTTCGATGGCAAAACAGACGGATTTTGCAGAGAAGGCAAGAAAAGCTGGTCAGGAAAAGGGAATCAAATGCCCCAAGTGCGGGGCAGTCAAAGTTCCCACCCTCTACGTCAATTCGATACGTTCGGCACACGGATCGTACCGGTTCAACAGACAACGCGTGCAAATCTGCAAGTGCAACGAAAAAGAGATTCTGGGCTGATCGCCTCCTTCTGAATCTCAATCGGCGTACTCTTATTGAAGCACAAGAAAGTAATATTCGTTGTGCTCGACGGTGTTGGCGTGGGTGAATTGCCGGATGCGGGCAATTACGGCGACACCGGGACGAACACACTTGGCAATATTTCACGCGCAGTCGGAAGACTTCACCTCCCCAACCTCGAAACGCTGGGACTGGGAAACATTGTGAACGTACGCGGTGTTTCTACTGTTAATTCGGCGGAGGGCTGCTATGGGAAGATGGCCGAACGTTCGAAAGGGAAAGACAGCACGACCGGACACTGGGAAATTGCCGGCATAATCACAGAACGGGCTTTTCCGGTGTATCCGAACGGATTTCCTGAGCCGGTCATCCGCTCGTTTACGACTGAAACCGGTGTGCAAGGAATCCTGGGAAACAAAGCGGCTTCCGGGACAGAGATTATCAAAGAGCTCGGCGACGAGCACGTCAGGACGGGGTACCCAATCGTCTATACATCTGCCGATTCGGTGTTTCAAATCGCCGCGCACGAGGAGACCATTCCTCTGAGCCGGCTTTACGAATTGTGTCAGATTGCCAGGGACCGGGTCCTCGTGGGTGAACACGCCGTCGGCAGAGTCATCGCGCGGCCGTTCGTCGGGATCCCGGGAGGATATACGAGGACGGCAAACAGGAGGGACTTTTCCGTAGAGCCGCCGCGAAAAACGCTCCTGGATTTTCTGTCTGAGGCCGGCATTGAAACCGTCGCGGTAGGAAAGATTGACGATTTATTTGCGGGGAGAGGCCTGAAGAAAAAGCTTCACACAAAATCGAATGCCGAAGGGATCGAACAGATCATTCGTTCGGTTTCAATTCCGGGTTCCGGTTTTGTGATGGCGAATCTTGTCGATTTCGACGTTCAGTATGGTCATCGCCAGGATCCCAGGGGTTTTGCACGGGAGCTGGAAGCGTTTGATCGCGAGCTTCCGAGAATTCAGGATGCAATGGCGGACGACGACATCCTCA